>DATJLY010000044.1:0-5099 GCA_035509095.1 Allostellaceae bacterium
CGCGGCAAAGGGGAAAGCCGCCGATCTGCGCTTTGCCGACGTCGAGCTTGATCCTGTCATTCCGGTGCCCAACGCGATCTGGTGCCTCGCGCTCAATTATCGCCTTCACATCAACGAGACCGGCCTCACCACCTCGTCCAAGTTTCCGCAAATCTTCCTGCGCATGCCGTGCGCCCATGTCGGACATTTGCAGCCGATCGTGTGCCCCGATCCCGCCGTCGCCACGAAATACGAATATGAGGGCGAGCTCGCCGTGGTGATCGGCAAAGGCGGCCGCCACATCCCGGTCGACAAGGCGCTCGACCATGTCGCGGGATATTCCTGCTACAACGAAGGCTCGGTGCGCGAGTATCAGGGCCACAACCGCCAATTCGGGCTCGGCAAGAATTTCGAGCAGTCCGGCAGCTTCGGCCCCTGGCTCATGACCGCCGACGAGTTCGGCGATCCCGCAGGCCACCGTGTCGTCGTGCGCGTCAACGGCATCTCGCGTCAGGACGCGATGACCGACCAGATGATCTTCAACGTGCCGCAGACTATCAACTATCTGTCGCAGGGCTATTACCTGCGTCCGGGCGACGTGATCGTCACCGGCTCTCCGGGCTCGCTGCCGCCGCATCCCGGCGAGACGCCGCCGCCCAACACCGGCGGGGTCTATGTCGCCGGCATGGTGCAGATGAAGCCCGGCGATTTGTGCGAGGTGGAAATCTCGGGCCTTGGCACGCTCCGGAATCCGGTCGCGGCCGACGCGCCCGCCAAATATCAGGCGAGCCTCTATACGCCCACCAAAGCGCCCGCCTAGCGCCGCCTCAGCCGGTCGAGACCCGCGGGCACGTAGCGGTCGAGCTGACGGCTCATGAGATAGCCCACTTGCCCGTCGGGCGGCACGCGGCGCGTGCGGCGCAGCGCGGTCGCGAAGTCGAGCGCCGCGGACTTGCCGATCCACGCGAGCGCGATGAGCTCACGGCGCTGATCGATGGAGAGACTTTCCAAGAGGCCGCGCAGATGGCGCCGCTCGTCGGTGTCGAAGGCGCCGAGATCGGCGGCGGCGACGGGCATGAGGCGCGGCGGCCCGCGCCGGCCGATGCCGAGATATCTCACCATCGCACGTTCGTCCCGCGCCAGCGCCGCCGCGGCATCGGCGATCGATCGGGCCATCTCTTCGGTAAGCGCACTCAGCATGGCGGCGGGTCGGCCGCCTTATAGCATCACTCCGCGGCCTCGGCGCTTTCGATCGCGGAAAAGCTCGCGGCCGACGCCGTCGCCCATTGCTCGCGATAGCGCTCGTTGCCGCCGCCCGACAAAAGCGCGCCTTGGGACAGGAATCCGTAGACTTCGGAGAAGCTTCGCACCTCGGTCTGCGACACGCGTTTCAGGATGTGAAGCGGCCGGAGCTGGTTGGGATGCGTCAGCCCGGCCGCGCCCACAAGCTCGCCCAAGGCCGCAAGCGTGCTGTCATGGAAATGGCGCACCCGCTCGGCCTTGTCGGGAACGACGACCGCGCGTTGCCGGAGCTTGTCTTGCGTCGCGATACCGGTCGGGCATTTGTCGGTGTGACAGGATTGCGACTGGACGCAGCCCAGCGCGAACATGAAGCCGCGCGCCGAATTGCACCAGTCGGCGCCCAAGGCCAACACGCGCGCCATGTCGAACGCGGTCACGATGCGGCCGCTCGCGCCGAGCCGGATATCCTTGCGCAAGCCCGCGCCGACGAGGCAATTGTGCGCGAAGACCAGCCCTTCGCGCAGCGGCGTGCCGACATGGTCGACGAATTCCAACGGCGCCGCGCCCGTGCCGCCTTCTTTCCCGTCGATCACGATGAAGTCGGCAAGGATGCCGGTCTTCACCATTGCCTTGACGATGCCCATGAACTCCCACGGGTGGCCGATGCAGAGCTTGAACCCGACCGGCTTGCCGCCCGAAAGCTGACGCAGCTCGCGAATGAATTCAACCATCTCGACCGGGGTCGAAAACGCCGAGTGCCGCGCGGGCGAGATGCAATCGACGCCCATCGGCACGCCGCGCGCGGCCGCGATCTCGGGCGAGACTTTGGGAGCCGGGAGCACGCCGCCGTGACCGGGCTTCGCGCCCTGCGACAGCTTGATCTCGACCATCTTGACCTGCGGGTCGGCGGCGCTTGCGGCGAAGAGCTCGCGCGAGAATCCGCCTTCGGGTGTGCGGCACCCGAAATAGCCGCTGCCGATCTCCCAGATGATGTCACCGCCGAACTCGCGGTGATAACGGCTGAAGCCGCCTTCGCCGGTGTCGTGTGCGAAATTGCCGAGCCGCGCGCCTTTGTTGAGCGCGCGGATCGCGTTCGCGCTCAACGCGCCGAAGCTCATCGCGGAGACATTGAGAAGCGAGCAGGAATAGGGATGGGGGCAATCGGGCCCGCCCACGGTGACGCGAAAGTCGGAGCCTTCGACCTTTTGCGGCGAAAGCGAATGGTTGATCCATTCGAAATTGGGCCCATAGACGTCCTGTTGCGTGCCGAACGGGCGCTTGTCGAGCTGACCCTTGGCGCGCTGATAGGCGACGGCGCGCTTGGCGCGGTTGAAGGGCGTGCCGTCGGTGTCGCTCTCGAGGAAGTATTGGCGGATCTCGGGCCGCACCTCTTCCAGCATGAAGCGGAGATTAGCGAGGATCGGATAATTGCGCTTGAGGCTGTGGTGACGCTGCAAAAGGTCCCAGATCCCAAGGCCTGTGAGCGCGGCGCAGAAGCCGCACAGTACCGCGAAAGTGGTTGCGTATGGAATCAACAGCGCGAAAATAATGGTACCAAGGATGCTGATGGCCATCGCTGCGTAGCGCATGGCGTTCCCCCATCATATTGGTTTAACAATTATCGGTTTGGTCCCGACTGTGCCAGCAGACGATCCCGGAGGCAACGGGTGCGCGCATCGAGTCGGGCGCGGATTGGGCCATCTTGCCGAATCATGCTTTCCGCCCCGTTAACCGAGGCTCGTTCTCCCGCCGGCTCGAAGGGTCTAGGATGGTTGTGACATGACCGACAATCCGCTGTTCGAGACGTGGGCTCCACCGGGACTGCCGCCCTTTGACCGCATCGAGCCTCGGCATTTCACGCCGGCCTTGGAGCGCGGCATGGAGGAGGAAGTTGCCGAGATCGCCGCCATCGCCGGCGCCGCCGAGGCGCCCACCTTCGCCAACACGATCGAGGCGATGGAGCGCAGCGGCCGCCTGCTGCGCCGGGTGAGCCGCGTCTTCTACAACCTCAATTCGAGCCACACCAACGACGCGCTGCAAGAGATCGCGCGCGCGATCGCGCCGCGGCTGGCGCGCCACCGCATTGCCATCGTGCTGAACGAGGGGCTTTTCGCGCGCATCGCCGATCTTTATGCCCGGCGCGAGCAATTGGGCCTCGATCCCGATCAGCTTCGCCTTCTCGAGCGGCGCCATCGCGAGTTCGTGCGCGGCGGTGCCTTGCTCGGACCGGCGGAGCGCGCGCGCATGGCCGCGCTGTCCGAGCGGCTTGCGACGCTCCACACCCTCTTCGGTCAGAACGTGCTGCACGACGAAAAGGAATGGCGGCTCGTGCTGGGTCCCGGCGATCTCGACGGGTTGCCGGATTTCGTCAAAAGCGCCGCCGCCGAAGCGGCGCGCGAGCGGGGGCTCGAAGGCCGCTATGTCGTGAGCCTGGCGCGTTCGTCGGTCGAGCCGTTCCTGACCTTTTCGGCGCGGCGCGACCTGCGCCAGGAAGCGTATCAGGCCTGGACCCGGCGCGGCGCCCAGGATGGTGACCACGACAACCGGCCGCTGATCCGCGAGATCCTGACCCTTAGGGCCGAGCAGGCGCGGCTTTTGGGCCACAAGGATTTCGCCGCCTACCGCCTCGACGACAGCATGGCGAAGGAGGAGAGCGCCGTCCGGCAGCTTCTTGCCGAGGTGTGGGAGCCCGCCAAGCGCAAGGCCGAAGAGGAGCGCGCATTGTTGCAGGAAGAGGCGCGCCGCGACGGCCTGAACGAGGCGATCGCGCCGTGGGACTGGCGTTATTTCGCGGAGAAGGTGCGCGGCACCGCCTACGCGCTCGACGAGGCGGAGCTGAAGCCCTATTTCGTGCTCGACAACATGGTGCGCGCGGCGTTCGACACGGCAAAGCGCCTCTTCGGACTCGAGTTTCGCCGGCGCGACGATCTCGCCCTCTATCACGCGGACGTGCGCGCCTATGACGTCACTGACGAGTCCGGGCGCGCCGTCGGTCTTTTCCTCCATGACAATTTCGCGCGCCCGAGCAAGCGGTCGGGCGCCTGGATGAGCCTCTATCGCGACCAGGAATCGTTCGACGGCGCGGTGCTGCCCATCGTCGTCAACAACAATAATTTCGCCAAGGACGTGCCGACGCTCTTGAGCTTCGACGAGGCGGAGACGTTATTCCACGAGTTCGGGCACGGCCTGCACGGGCTGCTGAGCAAGGTGCGTTATCCCGCCCAGTCGGGCACGTCGGTGAAGCGCGATTTCGTCGAATTCCCGTCGCAGATATTCGAGCACTGGATGTCCGTGCCGGAAAACTTGCGGCGGTTCGCGCGCCATCACGCGACCGGAGAGCCGATCCCCGAAGAGCTGTTGCAGCGGTTGCTGGCCGCGCGCAATTTCAACCAGGGATTCGCCACGGTCGAGTATACGGCGGCGGCGCTTCTGGACCTCGACTTCCACACCGCGCCCGCGCCGGAGACGATCGATATCGACGCGTTCGAGCGCGCGGTGCTCGACAAGATCGCGATGCCGACCGACATCGATGTGCGCCACCGTCCCGCGCATTTTCAGCATCTCTTCGCCGGCGGAGGCTATGCCGCCGGCTATTACGCCTATCTCTGGGCCGAGGCGCTTGACGCCGACGGGTTCGAAGCCTTTGTCGAGGCAGGGGACCCGTTCGATCCCGTGCTCGCCGCGCGGCTAAAGGCGATCTATGCCGCGGGCGACACGCGCGACCCGATGGCGCTCTACCGGGACTTCCGTGGCCGCGAGCCGCGCATCGAGGCATTGCTGAAGCATCGCGGCCTGGGGTGACCGGTCGCCGCCCCTTGCCAAGTCCCCGCCATCCGGGCCTCGCCATGGCCCCGGGCGAGGCCCGATCACGCCGTGTC
>DATJLY010000045.1:0-7684 GCA_035509095.1 Allostellaceae bacterium
CACGACCGGTACCGCCTCGCCCGGCTTGCGCCCGCGCTGGATCATCTGTTCCATCGATACGTGCTCGTCGCGAAGCGCCGCGGCGATATCGGCGATGACGCCGGGCCGGTCGACCACCATGAGACGCACGTAATAGGCACCACGGTGTCGCGCCATCGGCGCCGGCGTCGCACGCGTCCAGTGCGACGCCGCGACCGCGAAGCTCGTCCCGGTGCGGCCGCGCGCGATATCGATGAGGTCGGCCACGACGGCGGAAGCGGTCGCCTCGGCGCCGGCGCCCGGTCCTTCGAGCATGATGCGGCCGACGAAATCGCCTTCGACCACGACCGCGTTGAACACGCCGCTGACGAGCGCGATGGGCGTCGCCTGCGGTACCATGCAGGCATGGACTCGCTGCTCGAGGCCCGCGGGGCCCGGGCGCGCGATGCCGAGAAGCTTGATGCGGTAGCCGAGCTCGGCGGCGAATTCCATGTCGAGGGCCGAGACGTGGCGGATGCCCTCGACCGAGACGGAACCGAAATCGACCTCGGTCCCGAACGCGACGGCGGCAAGCAGGGCGAGCTTGTGCGCCGAATCGACCCCGTCGATATCGAAGCTCGGATCGGCTTCGGCGTAGCCAAGCCGCTGGGCCTCGCCAAGCACGTCGGCGAAGTCGCGCCCGGTCTCCCGCATCGTGGTCAGGATGTAATTGCAGGTTCCGTTAAGGATGCCATAGATACGTTGCACATTGTTGGCCGAGAGCCCCTCGCGCAGCGCCTTCAGGATCGGGATGCCGCCGGCGACGGCGGCTTCGAAGGCGAGCGCCGCGCGGTTCTTTTCCGCCAACTGCGCGAGGGTCGCGCCGTGATGGGCGACAAGCGCCTTGTTCGCGGTAACGACATGCTTGCCGTTTGCAAGCGCCGTTTCGACCAACTCGCGCGCCACGCCGTCGCTGCCGCCGATCAGCTCGACAACGACGTCGATTCCCTGGGCCGTGCCCAATTCGACCGCATTCGGCTCGAATCGTTTGTCGGTCAAATCGACGCCGCGGACGCGCTGTCCATCGCGCGCCGACACCGCCACCACCTCGATCTTGCGTCCGGTGCGCCGCTCCAAGAGATCGGCGTTATGAGACAGGAGCCGAAGGGTGCCGATACCCACGGTCCCCAGCCCGGCGATGGCAATTTTCAGGGGCGACGGCACGTCCGAAGCGGCCTTTCCATGGCGACAGGGAGTGGGCTCGTTTTTACTCCACCGGCCGGGCGCGTGGCGACTGTTTTAGCTAGCGTTCGAGATACACTTCGGCGTGAGAGGCATTGGCATCTCCCGCGCGGCCCGGCGCCGCCTCGACCGCGATTACCTGCGCGGGCACGCCATCGGTACTCAATACTTGTGCAACCGACTTCGCACGTGTCAAGGCGAGGTTGAATTGCGCCAATTGTTGTTGCGTACCGCTGACACCGGTGGTGGCCTCGGCATGGCCGACGATGCGGATTGTCCCGCCTTTTTCATGTTGCGCCGCAGCGATCTCGTTCAATTGATCGCGCTGATCATCCGAAAGGACGGCAGAGCCGATGGCGAATGTGATCGTGGCGGCGGGAGTCGCGGCCGCCGGTGTGGCGAGGCGCTGCCCCGAGGCCGGTACCGACGGCGCGGCGCTCGCCTCCTTCGCTGCCGGCGCTACGTTGGGAGGCGGCGGGGGCGGCTCCGGCTTCTCGCCGGTCGGCACATTGGGGATCGTGGGACTGGTCAGCGACGATTCTTGCGGCGGCGCGGCATCGGCGGTCTTCGCGCTTGCGGCCTGGCTCGCCGATGCGGGAGCCGATTCGTTTGCTTCCGCGGGAGCCGGCGGCGACACGAAGCCCGGCGTCTCCATGCCGGCATGGAGCTGTTCGTTCGTGTAGTTCGCGTTGTTGCGGTCGGCGATCAGGCTTTTTTGCAGTGCATCACGGTCGATCGCGCTTGTCGCGGTATCAGGCGCGTTGGGGACCGACGCAAGGTTGGGGTAAGGCTGCTTGCTCCCCGCATCGAGATTCGCCTGGTTCGGCTGATTCTTGTCGAGCTTGTCATCCTTGGATGCGCCGCTCAAGTCGCGGTACCATGACACGGGATTGACGGCGTCCGGAACCGACGAGCACGCCGCCAACGACGCAAGCGTCAGCAAGACGAGCACAGAACGCAGCAAAGACTCGAACGGCCCTCGTCTGATCACCATCTTCCACTTCTCCGCGCTCCGGTTTTGCACGTATATGAGGGAGCGGCGCGGACCAACGTCTTATTGACCCGCCAGGAACGGGGAGCATGAAAGAGCCTCAACAGCACGAAATCAAGGTCCCCGACCCAATTGTGTGGTCGCGCGCGATGGCGCAGCTCGCCGAACGCAGCCAGCGACTCGTCCAGGAGTTCCTAACCCGCCAAAGCGACGGCAGCGGCATCCTCGATCCGCTTAATGTCGCCAGCGCCTTTTTCGAGATGACGCAGCGCCTCATCAGCGATCCCACGACGCTCGTGCAGGCTCAATTGACGTTGTGGCAGGATTATCTTCGGCTTTGGCAGAACGCGACGCAGCGTTTCCTCACGGGCGCGCCCACAACACCGGTGGCGGCGCCGACAGCAGGCGACCGGCGCTTCGCCGACGCCGCCTGGAGCGAGAACGCGGTCTTCGATTACATCAAGCAGAGCTATCTTCTGACCGCACGGTGGATGCAGTCGATCGTCCATCACGTCGAAGGGATGGACGACAAGACCGCGCGCAAGGTCGATTTCTACACGCGTCAGTTCGTCGACGCGATCGCACCGTCGAATTTCGTGCTCACCAACCCCGAAGTGCTGCGCACCACCATCGAAAGCGGCGGCGAGAACCTGTTGCACGGGCTCGAACATCTCCTCGATGATCTGGAGCGCGGCAAGGGTCGGCTCATGATCAAGATGACCGACCTGGACGCGTTCAAGGTGGGGCGCAACATCGCCGTCACACCCGGCAAGGTGGTCTATCAGAACGATCTGCTGCAGCTCATCCAATATGACCCGACGACCGAGACGGTGCACCGGCGGCCGCTTCTCATCATCCCGCCTTGGATCAACAAGTACTATATCCTCGATCTGAGGCCATCCAACTCGTTCGTCCGATGGGCGGTCGGCGAAGGGCATACCGTCTTCGTGATCTCGTGGGTCAATCCGGACGAGCATCTCCACGCCAAGCGCTTCGACGACTACATGCTCGAAGGGCCGCTCGCGGCGCTCGATGCGATCGAGCAAGCGACCGGCGAGCGCGAGGTGAACGTGATCGGCTATTGCCTTGGCGGGACCCTGCTCGCGGCCACCCTCGCCTATATGGCCGCAAAGGGCGACAAGCGCTTCACGAGCGCCACGTTCTTCGCCTCGATGGTCGACTTCACCGAAGCGGGAGAACTGTCGGTCTTCATCGACGAAGAGCAGCTCGCCGTGCTCGAGGATCGCATGCGCCAGCATGGTTATCTCGAAGGCTCCGACATGGCGACGACCTTCAACATGCTGCGCGCGAACGACCTGATCTGGTCGTTCGTCGTCAACAATTACCTCCTTGGCAAAGAGCCGTTCCCGTTCGACCTGCTCTATTGGAACAGCGATTCGACGCGCATGCCGGCGACCATGCACAGCTTCTATCTCCGCTCCATGTATCAGGAGAACAAGCTTGTCGAGCCCGGCGCGTTGGCGCTCGACGGCGTGCCGATCGATCTGCGGCTCGTCAAGACGCCGACCTTCATCCTCTCTCCGCGAGAGGATCACATCGCGCCTTGGAAATCGACCTATGCCGCCACGCAGATCTATAGCGGTCCGGTGAAATACGTGCTCTCCGCCTCGGGCCATGTCGCGGGCATCGTCAACCCGCCGTCGCAGAAGAAATACGGGTTTTGGGAGAACGCGAAGCGGCCCAAGAAGCCGGACGACTGGCTAGCCGGCGCTGCTTTCACCGAAGGATCGTGGTGGCCCACTTGGGAGAAATGGGTCGCCCGACACGCCGGTGGCAAGGTTCCGGCGCACAAGCCCGGGGACGGCAAGCTCACCCCTATCGAGGACGCCCCCGGAAGCTACGTGCAGACGAAGTCGGAATGAAAAAGGCAGCCGCCGGCGCGGCTGCACCGCCTTTACGGGAAGAGCGGTTCCTGTGCGAGCCCGGAAGTTTCGGGCAGGCCCAGCATCACGTTCATGTCCTGCACCGCTTGGCCCGACGCGCCCTTGACCAGATTGTCGATCGCCGCGACCAGGATGGCACGGCCCGGGCGCCGGTCGGCACCGAGCCCGATGAGGCAAAGGTTCGAGCCGCGCACATGCTGCGTCGCCGGATACGAGCCTTCCTTCAGCACGCGCACGAAAGGTTCGTCGGCATAGCTATGCTCGAGCGTGCGGCGCAAATCGGCGAGGCCCGCGCCATTGATCATCCGCACATAGATCGTCGAGAGGATGCCCCGGTTCATCGGCATCAGATGCGGTGTGAAGGTCACCGTCACGGGTTTGCCGGCGGCGGCCGAGAGTCCCTGCTCGATCTCGGGCATATGGCGATGGTTCGCGACCCCGTAGGCGCAAATGCCTTCGGAGACCTCGGCAAAGAGGCTCGTCTCCTTGAGGCCGCGTCCGGCGCCGGTCACCCCGGACTTGGCATCGATCACGATGTCGTCGGCATCGATGATCCCGGCCTTCAACAGCGGAATGAGGGGGAGTTGCGCACAGGTCGGATAGCAGCCCGGCACCGCGACGAGCCGCGCGTTTGCGACGGCGGCACGCGCCACCTCGGTCAGGCCATAGACCGCTTCGGTCTGGAGATGCGGCGCGCGGTGCGCATGGCCGTACCAGGTCTCGTAGGTCGCGGGATCGAGGCGAAAATCGGCGGACAGATCGCAGACGCGCAGATGCGCCGGCAGCGACGCCACCACCTCTTGCGTCGTGCCATGCGGCAGGCAGCAGAAGACCAGGTCGATATCGCTCCAATCCACCTCGCCGATCGCGACGAGATCCGGCAGGTTGCGACGCGCCAGATGCGGAAAGACCTTGGCGATCGATTTGCCGGCCTGACGATCGGCGGTCAGCGCTCGGATCTCGCCGCTCGGATGATGCGCCAGAAGGCGTAGCAGCTCGACCCCGGTGTAGCCGCTCGCACCCAAGATGGCGATGCGCACGCCGTGGCCGAGGGTAGCCATCACCGCTTCGAGAACTGGAAGCTGCGCCGGGCCTTGGCCTTGCCGTATTTCTTGCGTTCCACGACGCGGCTGTCGCGGGTGAGGAAGCCTTGCGACTTCAAGGTGGGCCGCAGGCCCGGCTCATAAAAAGTGAGCGCGCGGCTGATCCCATGACGCACCGCGCCCGCCTGGCCGGACAAGCCGCCGCCGAGGACGGTGCACCAAACATCATATTGGCCGAGCCGGTTGACGATGACGAACGGCTGGTTCAGCAGCATGCGCAGCACCGGCCGCGCGAAATAGACGGGGCTGTCGCGGCCATTGACGGTGATCTGGCCGGTACCCGGCTTGATCCAGACGCGCGCCACGGCGTTCTTGCGCTTGCCGGTGGCATAGGCGCGACCTTGCGGGTCGAGCTTGGGCTTCACGTCGGTCGGAGCGAGCGGCTGCGGCTGCGCTTCCAGGTGCTGCGCCTGGCGCGCGGCGAGCGCGTCGCGCAACCCGCTCAATTGCGTGATGTTCGCCATGTTCAGGCCCTCACATTCTTGCGGTTCATCGCGGCGACATCGAGCGGTTGCGGCTGCTGCGCCTCGTGCGGATGGGCGGGACCGGCATAGACCTTGAGATGGCCCATGACGCGCCGTCCCAACGGCCCGCGCGGCACCATCCGCTCCACCGCCTTGAGGATCACGCGCTCGGGATGCTTGCCGTCGAGGATCGCCCCCTTGCTGCGGCCTTTGATTCCGCCGGGATAGCCGGTGTGCCAGTAGAAGATGCTGTCGCGGCGCTTGTTGCCGGTCAGCTGCACCTTCTCGGCATTGACGACGATGACGTGGTCGCCGCAATCCATGTGCGGGGTATAAGTGGTCTTGTGCTTGCCCCGCAGGCGGTTGGCGATGATCGAAGCGAGCCGGCCCAGCACCAGCCCGTCCGCGTCGATCAGCAGCCATTTCTTGTCGAGCTCGTCGGCCTTGAGCGTATAGGTCTTCATCGGATCCTCGCGGGAGATGCCGCACGATAGCACGCAAAAGGGCCGCGTCAAGCCGCGGCGAGCCCCTGGATTCAAGGGGTTCACGCATATGGTAAAATATTACCGTATATCGTGATTTCACGTTGAACGGGGGCGTGCAAGGTGCTTTCAAGCGCGGCGGATAGGGGAGATGCCGATGACGGACGAGCCGCTGCTGCTGCGCCGCGACGGGGACGGGATCGCCTGGCTCACGCTCAACCGTCCGGGCGCGCGCAATGCGCTGTCGGTTGCCTTGATGGACGCGGCGCAGGCCGCGATCGACGCCATCGCGAAGGACGGATCGGTCAAAGTCGTGGTGATCGCGGGATCGGGGCCCGGCTTCTGCGCCGGGCATGATTTGAAGGAGATGCGCGCCAATCCCGGGCGCCAGCATTATGAGGCGCTGTTCCGGCAATGCTCGCGCCTCATGACCAGCATTGTTCGGCTCAAGAAGCCGGTGATCGCCCGCGTCCACGGCGTCGCCGCGGCGGCGGGATGCCAGCTCGTCGCGACCTGTGATCTGGCGGTCGCCGCGAGCGACGCGCGCTTTGCCGTCAATGGCATCAATGTCGGCCTTTTCTGCTCGACGCCAATGGTGGCGCTGTCGCGCGCAGTGGGACGCAAAGCGGCGCTCGAGATGCTGCTGACCGGCGATCTGATTGGCGCCGAGCGAGCGCGGCAGATCGGGCTTATCAACCGCGTCGTCCCGCCCGAACAGCTTGACGACGAGGTGATGAGCCTCGCGCGGCACATTGCCGGCAAACTCGACCTTGCCGTCGCGATCGGCAAGGAAGCGTTCTACCGCCAGGCCGAGCTTGGCCTCGATGAGGCCTATGCCTATACCGGCGCGGTGATGACCGATAACCTGTTGGCGCGCGAGACGGAAGCCGGCATCGACGCCTTTCTCGCAAAGCGGCCGCCGCCGTGGCAGCGGCCGCAATGAACCACGATCGCTATAGCGACGCCTATCTCCGCGCGATCCTGCGCGGCGTGAAAACCATCGCGATGGTGGGCGCCTCGCCGATGTGGAACCGACCGTCGTTCTTCGCGATGAAATATCTGCAAGCGAAGGGCTTTCGGGTGATTCCGGTCAATCCCCAAGCCGCCGGGACGGAGATCCTGGGCGAAAAATGCTACGCCGATCTCGCGGACGTGCCCGACCCGATCGACATGGTGGACATTTTCCGCCGTTCCGAGGCCGTCGGGCCGATCGTCGACGCAGCGATCGCCAAAGGTGCCAGGATCGTCTGGATGCAGATCGGCGTGCGCAACGACGAAGCGGCGGCACGTGCCGAAGCGGCCGGGCTTCAGGTCGTGATGAACCGCTGCCCGAAGATCGAATATTCGCGCCTCCATGGCGAGCTTGCCTGGAGCGGCGTCAATACCGGCATCATTTCCAGCAAGCGCAGGAAGATCTGAATGGCCGAGACATACGGGTTCGAGACCCGCGCTATCCACGCGGGCGCCTCGCCCGATCCCACGACCGGCGCGCGCTCGACACCCATCTTTCAGACGACGGCCTATGTATTCGACGATGCCG
>DATJLY010000046.1:0-4131 GCA_035509095.1 Allostellaceae bacterium
ATGATCGGAAAGATGCCGGTCTTCTGGTAATAAGCGCGCTCGACCTCCTCATGGTTCTCGAAGAGGCGCCGGACCTTGCCGGTGCGCCGCGTCAGGGACGGTGGCTCGAGCGCCGAATAGAGCGCATCGATCTCGCCCGAGGCGAGCATCGCGTCAAGCGTCTGATCGGGACGGAGAGGCTCGACGCGGATATGGGGCGGCGGGCCGAACGGCGCGAAATCGCGCCCCACCTCGCGCTCGAGCCGGCCCACATGATAGGTCACGCTGTCGATCGGTACGCCATATTCGTCGCTCATGATCCCGCGCGCCCAGATCGCGGCGTCATGTCCATAGGCGAAGAGCTCTCCCACGCGGCGGCCGATCAGGTCCTTCGGCTCGCGCACTGGGCTCGCCTCGCTCACGAAGATCGCCGAGTGGCGAAAGATGCGGCAGGGGAACACCGGAATGGCGATGTAGGGCGGGTCGTCGAGCTCGAGCGTGCAGATATAGAATTTGAGCCCCATCTCCGCGGCGTCGAACTCCCGATGCTGTATCATCCGTTGGAAATTCTCGGCCGGAAAGACCGTCAGATAGTTGAGATCGACGCCGTCGACCGCGACCGATCCCTCTCTCAAGCCGCGCGTGAAGGCATAATTGTCGCACGCGAAGTTCAGCGGAAGCTTTGCCATGGAGCTGAGGATACCCGATCGCCGCGCTAACCGGGAGAGGCGAGGAGATGGCTGCCATAGGCGGCGGTCGCGTTCTCCCAGACGAGCGAGATGTGCGAGGCCGCGGTCTGCACGTCCCGCACCTGTCGCTGCAGAACGTTGCGCAGATAATTGGCGCGGCCGCCGGCCGCGTTGTAGAGCCGTTGCACCGCCGCGAGCGCCAATTGTCCCGCCATGCTCGATGAGAGACGCGATTGCAGCCGCTGCTCCTCGCTGAGCGGCTCGCCGCGCCCGAGCGTCGCCATCGCTTCGCGCGCCGCGACGAGATACATGCGACCTGCCGCCTCGATCTCGACCGCGGCTCGGCCGGCATTCATGTGCGTGCCCATGAGGTCCGCGACGGACGTGCCGCGCGAGCTGCGCGTGCTCGTGTACCTGATCCAATTGTCGAGGAATCCGCGTGCCATGCCGACAGTGACCGCGGCGAACCCGGTGCCGGCGATCGAGGTGTAGGGCATGCGGAAGATCGGCGCGGTGCTGACGCGCGTACCGGGGCCCACGCCGGCTTCGGCCGCGGCGCCGTCGAGGATGCGATGTTCGGGAACGAACACGTCCTTGACCTCGAAGCTCTTGCTGCCGGTGCCGGCAAGTCCGCTCACGAACCAGTCGTCGATGACGATGGCGTCGCTTTTCGGCACCAGGAAATAGCAGCGCTGCGGCGGCTCGCCCTCGGAAAAGATGTGCCCGCCGCACAAGAGCCATTGGACATGATCAATGCCGCTTGAAAAGCCGTGCCGGCCGGAATAGCGCACACCGCCCGCGACGCGGCGCGCCTTGCCGACCGGATCGAGGCCCGCGGCGATCCGCGCGTTGGGCGTCTTGCGCCAGACGTCGTCCTGCGCCGCCTCCGGGAACGCGCCGAGCTTTTGGGTGTGATCCGTCAGGATGTGATGGATCCAGGCTTGTGAGCCGCAGCCGCGCGCCAGGATCTCGCACACTTCGCTGCGCACGTCCCAGCCATATTCGTAGCCGCCGTAACGTGCGGGCTGGCACATGCGGATGAGGCCGGCCGCCTCGAAATCGACGACCGTCTCCTCGGGGCAGCGCCGCATCCGCTCGCATGAATCGGAACGCTCGCGCAAGACCGGTATCAGCGCCGCGGCGCGCGCCAGAAGCTCCTCGCGCGAAGGGACGAGGCTCGTGCCTTGGGTCATTGGATCGCGCGTCCCGGCAAAAGGCGCGCCGCGTTGCCGTGTGCGATCGCGTCGAGCTCGGCCGCGCTGAAGCCGCAATCGGCAAGCCCGGTGACGTGATCGAGTGCCGATCGGAACGGATAGTCGGTTCCGAACACGACCTGCGATATCTGCACCAGCTTCATGAGCGACGACATGGCGCCGGGATGGGCAACCTGCGCCGTGTCGTAATAGAAGCCGCGCAAGAGCGGCAACACGCCGTCGGGCAGGCGCCCCGCGAATTGCGGATTGCGGCCAAGCTCGACGAATCGGCCGATGAGGAACGGCATGGTCCCGCCGGCGTGTGAGAAGATCCAGCGTATGTTCTTGTGACGCGCGGCCGCGCCGGAGAAGACGAGGCTCGCGATCGTGCGCGTCGTGTCGGTGCCGTATTCAATCGCCGATTCCGTGATCTCGGGCAGCAGGCCGGCGCAGCAATTGGGCCGCACCAGGTGCGTGTAGACGAGCGCCTTGCGCCGATTCAGCTCGGAAAAAACGGGCTCGAGCGAGGGATCGCCGAGGTGCCGGTCGCGGTAGCTCGTATAGAAGCCGATCCCGTCGACCTTGAGCGTGTCGAGCGCATAGGCGATTTCCGCAAGCGCGCCGTCGATGTCGGGAAGCGGCAGCACGGCGAAGACGCCATAGCGGCCGCGATGGTCGGCCGCCACCCGCGCGAAATGCTCGTTGAGCTCGCGAGCAAAGCGCCTCGCCATGCCGTCATCGCCGAACCAAACGCCGGGCGTCGTCAGCGAGATGATCGAGGTCGCGACGCCGGCGCGGTCCATGTCCTCGAGCGACTTTGCGGCGCTGCCATTGAGCAGCATGCGGCGCTGGAACGCCGGCAGGTTGGCTTTGGCGCTGACGAAGTCGACATAGGCCGGCGTCGAGAGGTGATGATGCATGTCGATGAATTTGCGCGTTGCGTCCGCCATCGCCGGCTCGCCTCCCCTAACCGCCACACTTGATGAAACGAGGCTTGGGATCAAAACGCAAGGGTGCGGGCCGGTTCCCGATCCTCAGCCGCCGCCCTCGACCTCGATCGCGTCGACCCGCTCGGGATAGAAGCAATAGAGGCCCTTGATCTTCGGACAGTCCGGCAACGGGTCGAGATAGCCCCAGACCGCATCCTCGACAAAGCGGTCGCCGACCTTCACCGACCAGTACGACGCAAAGCCTTTATAGGGGCAGACCGTGCGTCGGCGTGATGGGACCAGCACCTCGACGCGCATGTCGGCCGGCGGGATGTAATAGCGTGTGGGCATGCCGGTCTCGAACAGGAACATCGCATGCTGCGTGTCCGCAATCACCTCACCCGCAACGCGGACCCGGACCCGGCGCGTGCTCGCCCGCACATCGACGCGGTGATAAGGGTCGCGCGCGTGGCCGAACACTTCCTCGTCCTCTTCGAACCAGTGATCGACCTTGTCCGCGGCAAAGGCGAAGTAGCCCGTCATCGCGGCGAGCGCGGGTGGCGGCGTCTCGTGGCTCCACAGCGCGTTCTCGATCCGGCGACCGTCAACGGCAAGGGTCCAGAACGTCGCCTCGCCGCGGGTCTGGGATTGCGATCGCTGCTGACTTGGCTCGAGCCAATCGGTGCGCACGTCGGCGCGCGGGAAGTAATAGACGGGCCGGGCGCCGGCCTCGAGCAGCAGCGCGGGCGCAAGCGAGTCCGCCACCGTCTTCCCGTTGATCACGACCCGAACCCGCCGGCGGGTCGCCTCGAACAAGGCGGTATAGATCATCGCCCTTGTCGCCGGTTCAGTGCCCGGCCCTGGCGCGTTGGCGGCGGCGCTTGGCTTTAAGCTTCGCCTTGTGCTTGTTGGCGAGAATCCGGGTCTTGATCCGCTTCATGATTTTGTCCCTCAACGCCGCCACTGAAATAGGGCGATCGCTTTTATATACCGGAGCAAGACAACAAGCGGAAGACACGCATGGTTATCGGATGAGGTTAAGCAAAAGCACCGGCAATTAAACATTAATATTTTAACCGTCGGCCGATTTTACAAGTGCACCAAATGAAACATGCGGCACTGCGGCATGTATCGATAAACAAACACTTCCCGAACACTGGCATGTCATTTGCTCCGTGATCGCGAGCGACAATTTTGCTCCGACAGGAGAACGCCCGATGATTTCACGAACGCACATGGTCGGCGCTAGCGCCGCGGCAGCATTTCTTGGCATCGCTTCGGTCGCCTGCGCGGACCCGATCGACATCAAGGCTGGCAGCCTCGGCGCCTTCAGGAACAATT
>DATJLY010000047.1:0-5298 GCA_035509095.1 Allostellaceae bacterium
TCGGTCTCGATATCGGCGGCACCGCTTTGCTGCAAGCCTATGAGCGAAGCCGCCGCATCGACACGGCTCTCCTCGCGGGCGTGACCGATGGGCTCAACCGCCTCTTCTCGAATGATGTGGCGCCCGTGCGGCTCGCGCGCGATCTGGGACTTGCGGCGGTCAATCGGATGCCGCCGCTGAAGCGGCTCTTCATGCGGCATGCGATGGGCATCGCCGGCGCGCAGCCGCGGCTCGTGCGCGGAGACGCTCTTTAATAGAACGCCATCGCCTCGGGCCCGACATGGGTCGCAAAGCGGCCCAACGGTTTCATCGCGCCGAGATCAAGGATCGTCACCGAGCCCGCATCGTGGTTGGTGACGAAAGCGGTCGAGCGGTCGGGAAATGCGATCCCCATCGGCCCGCGTTCGAGCTCGAACAGGAATTGCCGCTTCAAATCGCGTGTGTCGATGATCGCGGCCTTCCGCGAGACATTGTAGGAGACGACCAGATAGCGGTTGTCGGGGCTCACTTTGAGCCGGACGAGTTGCGGCGGGAAATCGCCCAGCCCCTCGACCATGACCGATCCCGCGACCGTGTCGGTGCGCGGGTCGATGACCGAAACAAGCGGGCGCGCGCTCGATGCCTGATAGACGCGGTTGCCATCGGGCGCCACTGCGACGCCCTGACATTCATAGCTGAAATTCGCGATGCGCTTCACTTCGCGACGCGTGCCGGTGTCGACGACGCTCATGAATTTGAGCTGGCGATGCGGGACATAGACCTTGGCGCCGTCGGGCGTGACCGCGAGGAAATGGGTGCGGTGGCTGCCGAGCTGCACCCCGCCGATCACGATCGCGCGGACCGGGTCGACGACCACGATCCCATGCGACAGCTCGGCGGTGGCCCAAAGGCCGCCGTTGCGGTCGAACATCAGCCCATGAGGCGCCAGATAGGGCGCAAGCTCGATGAATCCGGTGAGCTTGCGCGAGGCGAGATCGATGACGGCGATCTGCGTGCCGGGCCGCGTGTTGGTGCCGACCTGCCCGTTGCCATAGATCGAGACATAGGCGGTGGCCCGGTCGGGCGACAGCACCACCTCGTGAGGAAAGTCCGGCAGCTTGATCTCGTCGGTGCGCTGAAGCGTCTTCGGGTCATAGAACTCGGCGAACCCGTCGGTCTTGCACACGATGAAGAGCCCGTTCGCACCGGTAGGCGCGTTGAGGTCTGCGCCCGGTGCCGTCTCTTCAACCGGCGGCAGCGTGTCGGTTTGAGCCTCTACCATGACGCCCTCCTCGGTCCGGCGATCAATTCCCGCGCTTGGGCTCGCGCGAAAGGCCGGCGCGGTCCAAGGCGGCGAGATACTCCCGCCAGCGCTTCTCCTGCTCGATGCCGAGCGTGTAGAGATAGCTCCACGAATAGATGCCGGTATCGTGCAAATCGTCGAACACGATGCGGATCGCATAATTGCCGACCGGCTCGAGACGCAGGATGCCGACATGGGCGCGCCCCGGCACCAGGGTCTTCTCGCCCGGCCCATGGCCTTGCACTTCGGCCGACGGGCTTTCGACACGGAGATATTCCGCCGGCAGGCGGAACCTGGCGCCGCCTTCGAAATCGATCTCGACTGTCTTCTCCGCCGTCTTGAGGCGGATCTCGGTCGGCCAGTGCTCGGTGCCGAACCCGGCCGTCACCGCGGCCCCGGCGCCGACGGCGCGAGCTTCGCCTTTTCGTCGTCGCTCAGCTCGCGCGCTTCGTCGGCGAGCATGATCGGAATGCCGTCGCGGATCGGATAGGCAAGCCCCGCCTTGGGGCTTACCAGCTCCTGCGCCGCGCGGTCATAGACGAGCGGCCCCTTGGTCAAGGGACAGACCAGAATCTCGAGAAGCTTGGCGTCGACTTCTGCCATCGCGGGCGCTCAATGCCGCGCGGGGCCGGTGTCGTCGCCGGCGATGGCGGACATCTCGATCAACGTGATCAGCATCCGTCCCCGCTCGGTCGGCGTTTCCGCCTCGAGCAGCGCTTGCTTCTCGCGCGGCGCGAACGGACACAGCATGGCGAGCGAGGTGACGAGATGCCCCGCCGGCGCCGCCGCGATCGCCTTGAAGTCGGCCTTGATGCCATGGCGGCGGAAATATGGCGCGAGCGCCGTGGTGAGGCGGTCGCGCTCGATCTGGGGCTCGCCATCTTCGAGATCGTGGGCATAGCGGCGCCAATCGGCGACGACGATGCGGAACAGCGTGTCGCGGGGCGCCTCGGCGGTCACGTCGAACCGCGCCGTGCCTGCCAGCGTGATGAGATAGCGGCCGTCGTCGGTTTCGCGGAACTCGACGATACGGCCCATGCAGCCGGTGCGATAAAGCGGCGGATCGCCCGCATCGCCGGCGCCGTCCTGCGGCTGAATCATGCCGATCATCTGCCCCTGCGCCAGCGCGTGGCGTGTCATGGCAAGATAGCGCGGCTCGAAGATGTTGAGCGGCAAGCGGCCGCCCGGCAACAGCAGTACCCCGGTCAACGGAAAGACCGGGAGATTCCGCGGCAGGTCCGAAAAGGCTGGGTCGAAGACGCTTGCCATCTAAGAGAACAGGATCGCGGAGAGACGCCGGCGCGCCGCAACCGTAAGCGGGTCGCCGAGACCGATCGCCTCGAAGAATTTCAGAAGCTGCTTGCGCGCGGCATCCTCGTTCCAGGTGCGGTCGCGCCGGATCAGCTCGAGAAGATCGTCGATCGCCGCCTCCCGCTCGCCGCCCGCAAAGCGCGCCGAAGCGAGGTCATAGCGCGCCTGATGATCAGCGGGATTGGCATCGACCCGCGCCTTCAAGGCGCCGATCTGGCCCGCCGCTTTCGATCCGGCTTCCGCGAGTTCGAGAGCCGCCCGCGCGGCCACGATCTCGGCATGGTTCGCCTCTTCCTTGGGCGCGCCGTCGAGATATTGCTTCGCCTTGGCGAAGTCCTTGCGCTGAAGCGCCGCGCGCGCGAGGCCCGCAATCGCGTCGATATTGGCGGGGTCGTGCTGAAGCACCTGCGAGAAGATGTTGGTCGCGCGCGCGTGGTCGCCGGCGGCGGCCGCCTCCTTGGCAAGCGCCACCGCCTCGGTAACGGGATCCGGGCCCGCGTCGCCGGCAAGCCGGCCGACGAACTGCTTGATCTGACTTTCGGGAATCGCGCCGACGAATCCGTCGACCGGCCGCCCGTCCTTGAAGGCATAGACGGCCGGGATCGACTGGATGCGCATCTGCGCCGCCAGTTCCTGGTTCTCGTCGATGTTGATCTTGACGAGCTTCACCGTGCCGCGCGCGTCGCGCACGGCCTTTTCGATCATCGGGCCCAGCTGCTTGCACGGGCCACACCAAGGGGCCCAGAAATCGACCACCACGGCCGTGTCGCGCGAGCCCTCGATCACGTCGGCCATGAAAGTCGCGGTCGACCCATTCTTGATAAGCGCGGCGTCGCCCGCCTTGGCGGCGGCGCCGATGAGCGGTTCCATGTCGGACGGTCCCTCGTAAGTTCCCTAGAACATGGCCTCCCGGGGCCGCCGTGGCAAGAACCCGGCGTGAAGAGGCGTCCGCTGTGGACAGGATATCCGGGCTCCCCTACCGTGCCGGCCCATGCTGAAAGAGTGGGGACATGAGCGGCGCGGCGACTATGCCGGCTTCCTTTGGCGCGCCGCAACCGATCCGGCGATCTTCGCGAGCTTTCGCCGAGACCCCCAGTATCGCGCCGTGGTCGAGACGGTGTGGCAGGAGACCGGGCAGGCCTGTCTCGACCGTATCGCCGACGCGCGCGTGCGCGGGCTCTGTCTTGGATCGGCCGAGGCCGACGCGGTGGGGGACCCGGTCACCTTTACTTATGGCGGCGCGCGGCTGGCGCCCACCACGTTGCGCTATGGCAAGATTCTCGACGATCTGATCCGGTATTTCCCCGATTTCTCCAACATCGAGGATGTGGTCGAAATCGGCATCGGCCATGGCGGCCAGGCGCGGCTTATCGCCGGGTTCGCCGCCGCGGCGGGGACGCGGCTCAAGACCTATAGCTGCCTCGATCTGGCGCCGGCCTTGTTGCTGGCGCGACAATATCTCGAGCATTTCCGGCTCGCGCCGCGGTTCCGGTTCCTGTCGAAGCTCGAACTCGACCCGGAGCAGTGCTGGGGCCTCGCGATCAGCAATTATGCGTTTTCGGAGCTCGGCATCGCGCTCCAAGAGGAATATCTGGAGCGCGTGCTAAGCCGCGCCGAGGCGGGCTATCTGACGATGAATTCAGGACTTGCCGAAGGCCAATGGCGCGGCCAGACATGCCTCACCGCCGAGGCGCTCTTGGGGCGGCTCCCCAATGCCGTTCTGTGTCGCGAGGATCCGGCGACGGCTCCGGACAACTACGTCCTTCTCTACGGCCGCCATGCGGTTGCGGGCGTGCCGATCGACTTGCTGCGCAGCGAGGCACGCGCGCGTGCCGCGGCGACGCCTGTCAGCCGGGCGCGGCGGCGGTTTCTGTCACGGATCGGCGCGCCCGCGCGCGGCTAGGTCCAGATCGTCGAGCGCCTCGATCCGCGGCCGGTGGCCGCAAGCTTCGATGAAGCGCAAAAGGTCGCCCGGCGCGATCGCCGTCGTCGCCGTGTTGACGAGCGGATGATAGTGCAGCGGATCGAGATCGAGCATCGCGCGGTCGAGCACGACCTGCACGCCGCCGGCCGTCTCGTTCATAAGGGCGAAAGGCGTGACGCTGCCAGGCTCGACCCCCAGCACGGCGCGCATGCGCTCGGCCGAGCCGAACGAGAAGCGCGGCGCGCCAAGCCGTTGGCTGAGCCGCTTCAGATCGAGGCGGCGGTCCTCCAGCACCACGACCAGCCACTCCCCGCCTTTGCGGTCGATCAGATAGAGGCTCTTGCAGTGGCCGCCCGGCAGGCTGCCGCGCAGCGCCGCGTTCTCCGCGACGGTAAAGACGGGCGGGTGGCGATGGGTCCGGTGCGGAATGCCCAGCGCCTCGAGCCGCGCGATGAGTGTTTCGGACGTGGCGGTCATGTCCGGACCCTTAACCATAGCGACGCGACTTGCCAATATGGGGCGCACGCCCTTATGATCCGCCGCTCGGAGCGCGGGCGTAGCTCAGGGGTAGAGCACAACCTTGCCAAGGTTGGGGTCGAGGGTTCGAATCCCTTCGCCCGCTCCATAAAATCAAGAACTTAGCCATCACCTAGATTGCTTACCCGGGGCGTACAACGTGACGGGTAAGCGGCGGGTAAGCATCAAAAAAATTACTGCCGCCGCATCCGATACGGACAGTTATTCATTGGGCGTTCTCGAATGGCGCGTGCACAACCGCTTC
>DATJLY010000048.1:0-8243 GCA_035509095.1 Allostellaceae bacterium
GCCTTCGCGCCGTCATGGATTTACCATGGCGCCCACGGGAGGCGAGCGGGGACACACCATGGAACTCAATCTGGCCGGCAGGACGGTTCTGATCAGCGGCGGGTCGAAAGGGATCGGGCTTGGCATCGCCCGGCACTTCGCGGCCGAGGGATGCAACCTCGTCCTCGTCGCGCGCTCGAAGGATCAGCTCGAGACCGCCGCCGAGACGATCCGCGCAAGCGCGCAGGTGAATGTGCGCACCTTGGCGCTCGACCTTTCGGATCAGACGCAGCGCGATCGTCTCGTCGCGGCGCACCCCGACATCGACGTGCTCGTGAACAATGCGGGCGCCATACCCGGCGGCGACATCTTCTATGTCGACGACAAGGCCTGGCGCGAGGGGTGGGAGCTCAAGGTCTTCGGCTATGTCAACCTGACCCGCGCCTATCTCGCGCGGATGAAAGAGCGCCGCAAGGGCGTCATCATCAATATCTGCGGCGCCGGCGGCGAGACCTTGAGCTTCGGCTATATCGCCGGTGCGGCGGGCAATTCCTCACTCATGGCGTTTTCGAAGGCGCTGGGCGGGATGAGCACCGATTTCGGCGTGCGGGTGCTCGCGGTCAATCCCGGTCCGGTCGAAACCGACCGCATCGTCTATCTGGCGAAGCAAAGCGCGCAGGCCAATCTGGGCGACGAGAGCCGCTGGCGCGAATCCTTTGCGCGCATGCCTTATGGCCGGCCCGCGACCACGGACGAGATCGCGCCGATGGTCGTGTTCCTCGCCTCGGATCTCGCCCGTTATGTCAGCGGCACGGTCGTGACCATGGATGGCGGCCTCGGCACCCGCAACCGAGGGTGAGGAGGGTTCCATGCGGGCACCGGTGCGTCCTTCGACTGCGCTTCGCTCCGCTCAGGATGAGGAACGTCGTAAAACCTTCCTAAATTGATTTGGGGGAATCACGATGAAGGCGTGGAAGAAGCGGTTGATGGTGGCAGCCGCGGCGACGTTGGCGCCTCTTGTTGCCTCGGCGCAGCAGACGATCGACGTGATCATGGCGCTGCCGTCGACGACGCTCACGTTCAGCTCGCCGTTCCTCGCCGAGGATGCGGGCTTTTATAAAAAGGAAGGCCTCACCGTCTCGGACCGCATGCTGGTCGGCGTCGAAGCCGTCAATGCGGTGATCGCCGGGAGCGCCGACTTCACGGTCGGCACCGGCCCTGTGTTCCTGCGCGCGGCGGCGCATGGCCAGCGACTATTGGCGGTCGCCAACCTCATCGACAAGCCGCTCGTCGAGATGGTGATGCGCAAGGATGTCTATGAAACGCTCAAGATCACCGACGGGATGAGCCTCGCCGAGCGTGGCCGGCTCCTCAAAGGCCGGACCATCGCGATCCAAGGCGTCGGATCGATCATTCACGTCTGGGAACGGGTGGTCGCGGCGCGCGGCGGCCTCGATCCCGAGACCGATGTGCGCATCGCGCCGATGGACCCGTCCGCGATGCTCGGCGCGCTGCAGACCAAGGCGGTCGACGGATTCACCACCTCGCTTCCCTTCACCACCGAGGCGGTGAGCAACGGCACCGCCATGATGTATGCGAGCGCGGCGCGCGGCGACGCGCCCGATCTCATCCCGTTTCCCTATGGTCTCGTCCAGACGAAGCCCGCGACCTGCGCCACCAGCCGCGAGAAATGCGTGCGCGTGGTGCGCGCGCTCGCCGAAGCCAACAAGATGATCCATGACGACCCGGACAAGGCGCTTCAAATCCTGGCGCCGCGCTTCAAACAGATGAATCAGGCCGTTCTGGCGCAAGCGTGGAAAACGGTCGCGGCCGCGCACGCGACCGACCTTCGCGTCACGCCGGCGGTCCTTGCCAAAGGCGACCAGGTGAGCATCGAGGCCAAGCTCCTCGACCCCAAGGACAAGGTTCAGTCCTATGACGGACTCTACACCGATCAGTACGTGCCCTGAGCGCTTTGAAGCATAGTGCGTCCTTCGACTGCGCGCCTTCGGCGCTCCGCTCAGGATGAGGCTAAAGAAAAATCCTCATCCTGAGCGGAGCGAAGCGAAGTCGAAGGACGTGGCGGTGGTCTAAGCGAAGCCCGCGATCCGTAGCGCATCCTTATGATCGCTTAGCACGCGCGGCAGGTCTTCCGGCGGGGTGCGCCCGAAGCCGCAATAGGCGGCAATGCCGAAGTCCGGCAGAAACCGGCGCGCGACGTCGAGCCGCTCTTCCAGTGTCTCCATGGTGTGGATGGCACCCAGATAGACGCGCGCGCCGCGCGCGTCGAGCCGGGCGAGCGGGGCGTAAAAAGCCGGCTCGGCATGGGCGAGCGTCGGGATGTGGATCCAGCCGACCGGCCGTCCGCTTGCCGCGATGCAGGCATTGGCGAGATCGACCGTGGCATCGAGCGTCGCCGGCGCGAAGGCGGGCCAGCCGCCAAACGTGCCGAAGCAGAAATGAAAGCCGAGTGCGACGTCCTTCGGCATCGCGCGCGACAGCCGCGCGATGGGCGCCGTGTGGGTCGCGATCTCCGCCTCGCCCGGGATGTCGCGTGCCGCGCCCGATACGGCCTGGATCTCCCACGCGCAGTCCCATTGGATGGCGAGATCGCGCGCGGGAATGCGCTGATAGATGACGGCAAGCTCGGCCGCGAGCGATTCCTCAAAACCCGGACGCACCCGCGCGAGATCGCCCGGCTGCGGGAAATAGAGCGGCCGCACCACGCTGTTCACCATCGGGATCGAGATCTGAAACCGGAGGTCGGACGGCAACGCGCCCTGTTCGCGCAGCGTGCGGAACACGAAATAAGAGGCGACCGCGTCCCGCGCGTAGCCGAGCCGCGTGCCCGGATTGCCGAAGCGCACCCGCTCGACGCCCGGCCGCACCCGGAATTGCCAGGAATCGGCGCGACTGCGCGGCAGCAATTGCTCGACGCCATCGACCGGCGCCGGCCGCTTCACGGTCTCGAGGTCGGCGTGGCCGTTGAAGACGAGATAGCAGAACCGGTTGACCCAGGATCGCCGCTCGCCGACCTCGCCATCCGGCAGGGCCGGCAGAAATTCACCCAGCGGGCCACCGAAGCCGCGCATCACCTCTTCGACCGTGTCGAGCGGCACGCTGCCGACCAGAAGAAGCTTGTCGCCCATCGGCACCTCCCCTCGCGATCACGGCACGAGTGTAACGCGGTCCTTTGGCCGCCGCGCGATTGACATTGTACGCAAACAGTGTTATATTGCGGTCGTGGCCGATCGACGCTCCGAGGAAGAGGCCGGTGGGTCCGGCGCGACGATTATCAATTGTCGCGAATTCCGGTAGGGTCGTTCCTTCGTATAAGAGCGGAGGGTGGTGACATGGGCATCCTGGTCGACGGAAAGTGGCGTGACGAAGAGCTGCCGCAGGAAACCAGCGCGCAGGGCGAGTTCCGGCGCAGCGACAGCCGGTTCCGCAGCTTCATCACCGCCAATGGCGAATCGGGCTTTCCCGCTCAGGCCGGCCGCTACCACCTCTATGTCGCCTATGGCTGCCCCTGGGCGCATCGCACGCTGATCTTCCGGGCGCTCAAGAAGCTCGATGGCGCGATCAGCGTCGCCTATGCGCTGCCGGGCATGAAGGAACAAGGCTGGACCTTCGAGGACAACCCGAATTTCCCGGACTGCCCCGGCGACAAGGTCAACGGCTTCCACTATCTGCACGAGGCCTACACCGCCGCCGACCCGCATTATACCGGCAAGGTGACGGTCCCCACCCTTTGGGACCGGGAGACGCGGCAGATCGTCAACAACGAATCCTCCGAGATCATCCGGATGCTGAATTCGGAGTTCCGGGGCATCGCCGGGACCGATACCGACTATTACCCGGCGCCGCTGCGGTCCGAGATCGACGCCTTGAACGAGGTGATCTACAAGAACGTCAATAACGGCGTTTACCGGTGCGGGTTCGCCCGCTCGCAACAGGCCTATGAGGCGGCCTACGACGCGCTCTTCGCGACCCTCGACGAGCTCGAGGCGCGGCTGGGGCGGCAGCGCTATCTGGCCGGCCATCAATTGACCGAGGCCGATTGGCGCCTGTTCCCGACCTTGGTGCGGTTCGACGTGGCTTATTTCTCGCTCTTCAAGTGCAACCGTCAGCGGATCGCGGATTACCCCAATCTTGTTAACTATATGCGGGAGCTTTACGCGGTTCCCGGAATCGCCGCGACTGTCACGCCACGGCAATACATCCAGAATTACTGGTCGATCCGCCGGGTCAACCCAACAGGAATCATTCCCAAGGGGACCCCAGTGGACTATACTGCCCCCCACGATCGAGCGCGGCTCAAGGCGTAACGTCTATAACCACAGAGACGCATGGTTAACGATCGTTGGGGTGGAGGCTGTCAGGATTCTTTACAAAGACCCGCCCTTAGGCATGAGGCGGGCCGGTTGAGCGGTGGCAAGTTACTGTGATCTTTGAGGAATCGTAATGCCGGCATCGAATTTGCATAAAGTCGGGCAGGAGACCGTCCGAATGGCACCTGAAGCTGAGCCGACGCCTTTGCCAGAGCGCGCGACCGATGCTGCGGAGCCAAACCTGGCCGCCGGGTCGGTACAGCCGCGGCGCAAATTCCTGACCCATGGCGTGGCCGGCGCATCGGCCGCCGTCGCGGTGTCCGGGGTGCCCGTCAAGACCCTCGCCAAGGCCTATTGCAAATTCTCCGGCTGGCAGTCGGTGAAGGGCATCAAGACCGGCAAGGGCAAAGGGAAAGGCAAGGTCAAGCTTTCCAAGAAGAGCAAGGGCAAGGGGATCACGCTTTCGAGCGCGCCCAAGACCTGCTCGGTGAAGATCCAGGCGCCGAAATACTATTTCACCAAGGGCAAGACCAAGAACCGCGGCGGCTGGACCTACACCTACTCGGCCTCGGTCAATTGGCCGCACGGCATCTCGACCAGCGCCTACTGGTCGACCTATTTCAGCCCGAGCCTGCCCGGCAACCCGACCCTGCTGAGCGTCCTCTCAGGATCCCCGAGCAGCGTGCAAGCCTATGTCATCGCGGCGTATTTTGCCGCTGTCACCGGAGGGTCCGGGTTCCCGCTCTCGACGAGCTACGTCCAGAACCTGTGGACGACCTACGGCACGTCGGACTCGGCGTCGCTCCTGGCGTTCCTGCAGCAACTCGTCTAATCCGCGCCCCCAAGCCAAAGCCCTTCTCTCCGGCATCGCTTCGGTGCAGGGTTGAGCGGCCGACCGGCATGCCCGCTCCGGTCGCCTGTGCGCGAGAGACCCTCCCTTGACCTGGCATTTGAATCCGATCAGCAAGCTGTCGTGGCGCCGATGGGACGATCAGTGGGTCGCCTATGATGCGGCGTCAGATGATACCCATCAGCTCGACCCGGTCGCGGCGGTCGCCCTCATGTGCTTCGAGGAGGGACCCTACGATCTTGCCGCCGTGGCGGCACAAGTCGCGGTCGAGCTTGACCTGCCCAACGACCGGTCGCTATCGCAGCGGCTCGGGGACGTGGTCAAGCAATTCACCCTCCTGGGACTGATCGAGCCGATAGCGTCGTGATCCTGTCGGAGCTGAGCAGCGACGAAGTGGCTGGGCGCGCGCGGGGGGGCGCGCTCGCCCTGTGGTGCGGGCCGTTCGTGGTCCGCGTCGCTTCGGCAATTCCCGCGGTCGCCCGGGGCATCCACCTCCTCTATGCCGATCACGCGCTGGCCGACGACGCCGATTTCGCCGACGTTTGCGTGACCATCGCGCCGCCGCCGGGATTGAGGGCGTGGCTCAGGCCGCAGGTGGAGTTCACGTTCGGCGGGGAGCGTCCGATGACGCCCCTCGCGCTCGATCAAGCCTTCCCGCTGTTCGAATGGGCGCTCAACTGGTCGATCGCCAGCACCGCCAACCACTACCTCATTCTTCATGCCGCGGTGATCGAGCGCGAGGGCCGCGTCCTGATCATGCCGGGTCCGCCGGGCTCGGGCAAAAGCACGCTGACCGCCGCGCTGGTGAACAGCGGGTGGCGCCTTTTTTCGGACGAACTGACCCTCATCGATACCGAGCGCACCGAGATCGTGCCGGTGCCGCGCCCGATCAGCCTCAAGAACCAGTCCATCGCGACCATTCGGGGCTTGTTCCCGCAGGCTCTCCTGAGCGAGGTGGTCCATAACACGCAGAAGGGCTCCGTCGCCCACATGCGCCCGCTTCGGGAGCACATCCAGCGTGCGGCGGACGCCGCGGGTCCCGGCTGGGTCGTCTTTCCCGAATTCGCGCATGGAGCGGGTGCGACGCTCGTTCCCCGCGCAAAGGCGGATACGTTGCTGCAGCTCGGCAGCAACGCCTTCAATTACCATGTTCACGGCGTGGCCGGGTTTGAAGCGCTTGCGACCATCGTCGACCACAGCCGGTGTTTCGACTTCCCTTATGGCGATCTTGCCGAGGCGATCCGTCTCTTCGACGACCTGTCGTCGCAAGCACCATGATTGGCACGCCTCTCTCGGCCGTGCTGGCCGAGCCGAACGCCATGGCCGATTTGTCGGGGCGGGATTGGGAACGGCTGTTCGAGCAGGCGCGGACCACCAATCTGCTTGCGCGGATCGCGCTCGTCGCCTTCGATCACGGTCATGCCGCGAAGCTGCCGCCGCGGCCGCGCAACCATCTCGAAGCCGCGCGGCGCCAAGCCGCATGGCAGCACCGCACGGTGCGCTGGGAGGTCGACTGCATCCGGCGCGCGCTTGCGCCTCTCGCGACGCCGGTCATCCTCCTCAAGGGCGCGGCCTATCTCCTCGCCGACTTGCCGGCCGCCAAAGGACGGCTCTTCAGCGACGTCGACATCATGGTGCCGCGCGACCGGCTCGGCCAAGTTGAGCGCGCGCTCTTTGCGCACGGATGGCACATCCAGTCAATCGATGCCTACGATCAGCGATACTATCGCGAATGGATGCACGAGCTGCCGCCGATGATCCACGCGCGGCGTCAGACGGCGCTGGACGTCCATCACACGATCGCGCCGCTGACGGCTCGGTATCCGGTCGATGCGGCAAAGCTCTTGGCCGCCCGGACACCCATCGGCATCGCCGACTTCTTCGTGCTCGCGCCGGCCGACATGGTGCTTCACAGCATCATTCACCTCTTCCAGGAGGGCCAATTCGAGCATGGGTTGCGCGACCTCCTCGATGTCGACGATCTGCTGCGCCATTTCGGGCGGGATCCTTCGTTCTGGCACGGGCTGACGGACCGCGCCGCCGAGCACGGTTTGGGGCGGCCCCTTTACTACGCGGCGCAACAATTGCGATATTTTCTCGCGACGCCGATGCCGGCTGACTTCCTCGCGTCCCTCGAGCGGTTCCGTCCGGGCGGCGCGACGCGATCAGCGATGGATGCGATCCTGCGGGCGGGAATCGCGGGCCACCAATCGCAAGGCGGGCACGCCTTCGCCGACGTCTCGCGCTGGTTCCTCTATATCCGCGGTCACTATATGCGCATGCCCCTGCGCTTGCTCATTCCTCATCTCATCCGCAAAGGATGGCACCAGCAAGAGGAAGAGTGACGGAACGCTAGGCCTCGACGGTTGGCGGGAACCTTAGGCCCAGCACCACGCGTTCGGAATAAGGGACCTCGCCAAGGCGCGGAGGATCCGGACCCTTGAAATATTTGGGCGTGATCGTGACGTATCTGCCGATGAGCCCGTGAATGGGGCCATTTGCATCAACGCCGACGAAGGCGATGCCCCGCCGGGCAAGATATCGCCCCAACAGTCCCGCAAATCGCACGAAGTCATCGATGTTCTGGCAATAGGTGAGATAGGCAAATCGCACGATCCGGTATTTCACCGTGACCTCGAAGACGAAAGGGTATCGACGTTCGCCCGCGGTGACGACGAGGCACGTGAGGCCGTAATGCGCATGCCCGAGCAACAGATCGACCTCGTCCTCGTCGAGGTCTCGGTCAGGGCGGATTTCCGGCGTCACCGCCGAGACGCGCGCTTTGGGCGACCGTACCTTCAACGCCGGTATGGCAATGAAGAAACCGTCGCAGTACCGCTTGAATCCTTGCGCGGCTAGCATGTCGAAGGTATGCGACAAAGGCGATGTGTCCACGTAGGTCACGTCCTTGCGCTTCAGAGCATGCGCGGCAAGCAGCGACCCATAGGCCCTGAAAGCAGGCCACACATACCAGCTCGATACATGGCAGCGTATCCTGACTTTGCCATCGATCCGGACGGACGTCGATATCAGCAACAGCATGCCGACGGCGACGCCGTTGACCTCCAACAGATAGCCATATT
>DATJLY010000049.1:0-10173 GCA_035509095.1 Allostellaceae bacterium
CACCCTATATAATGGAGCAGGGCAGGAAGACGGCGGCGCCGGGGCCCCAGGGCCGCCATAATCGACCCCCACCCTGCCCGGTCGTGTAACGGCGCGAAAGGAGCACAAGTGGCCAACAGCATTGCCCTCGTCGATGACGACCGCAACATCCTCGCCTCCGTCTCGATGGCGCTCGAGGCCGAGGGCTTCACCGTGCGCTGCTACAGCGATGGCGCCGAGGCGCTCAAGGGGCTGACCCAGACGCCGGCCGATCTCGCCATCCTCGACATCAAGATGCCGCGCATGGACGGCATGGAGCTTCTGAGCCAGCTCCGCAAGGACAGCACCATGCCGGTGATCTTCCTCACCTCCAAGGACGACGAGGTGGACGAGGTGCTGGGCCTGCGCATGGGCGCCGACGACTACATCAAGAAGCCGTTCTCGCAGCGGCTTCTGATCGAGCGCATCCGCGCGCTGCTGCGCCGCGGCGAGCTGATGCGCGAGACCGGCGCCGCCGAGGGCGAGCCGGTGATCGAGCGCGGCGACCTGCTGCTCGATCCGGGCCGTCATCAATGCAGCTGGCGCGGCGAGAATGTCGATCTCACCGTCACCGAGTTCCTGATCCTGAAGTCGCTGGCGCTGCGCCCCGGCCACGTGAAGAGCCGCGATCAGCTCATGGACGGCGCCTACGGCGAGCATATCTACGTCGACGACCGCACCATCGACAGCCACATCAAGCGGCTGCGCAAGAAGTTCAAGTCGATCGACCAGGATTTCGCGCAGATCGAAACTCTCTATGGCGTTGGATATCGCTACCGCGACCACTGAGACGAGCGCGGCACCGGTTTCGCATGCCGCTCCCGTCCCGGTCCGCCGGCGCAAGCGGCTGTCGCCGCTCACGCGGCGTATCCTCGCCGTCAATGTGCTTGCGGTCGCGCTGTTGGGAATCGGCCTGTCCTATCTCGGCCAATATCAGCAAAGCCTCGTCACCACCGAGCAGGAATCGCTGAAGACTCAGGGACAGATCTTCGCGGCGGCGCTGGGCGACGGCGCGGTGCTGGACGTCGCCGGCGAAGGCGTGGCGCTCATCCCCGAGCTCGCCCGCGACATGATGCGCCGGCTGGTCGAGCCGACGCACACGCGCGCGCGCCTGTTCGACGACCAGGGCGCGCTGATCGGTGATACGCGCCTTCTGGGCGGCACCGGCGGGTCGGTCCAGATCACCGAGCTGCCGCCGCCCGGCGGCACCACCTTCATCGAGCGCGTCGGCGGATGGTTCCGCGACCTCGCCGATGGAACGGCACCCTGGAGCGAGGATTATCGGCCCTATCGCGAACGGGCGAAGGAAAGCGCGGCGGACTATCCCGAGGTTCAGCGCGCGCTTCAGGGCGATATGGGGACCGCCGTCCGCAACGACCAGGCCGAAGGCGGGCTGATGATCACCGCCGCCGTCCCGGTGACCCGCTACAAGCAGGTGCTGGGCGTCGTGCTTCTTTCCCAAGGGAGCCGCGACCTCGAACAAGCGGTCCAGGCGGTACGGTTCGAGATCCTTCGCGTCGTCCTGATCGTGCTGGCCGTCACGGTACTGCTGTCGATCTATCTCGCGAGCAGCATCGCCCAGCCGGTGCGCCGGCTCGCCGCCGCCGCCGAGCGCGTGCGGCGCGGTCACGGCCGACAGATGGCGATCCCCGACCTGACCCAGCGGCGCGACGAGATCGGGGATCTGTCGGGCTCGCTGCGCGACATGACGAGCGCGCTGTGGCAGCGCATGGACGCGATCGAGCGCTTTGCCGCCGATGTCGCGCACGAAATCAAGAATCCGCTGACCTCGCTCAAGAGCGCCGTCGAGACGGCCGCCCGCGTCGACGATCCGGTCAAGCAGCGCAAGCTCCTGTCTCTCATCCTCGAGGATGTCGCGCGGCTCGACCGGCTTATCACCGACATTTCCGATGCATCGCGCCTTGACGCCGAACTGTCCCGCAGCGAGGTGGGCTGGGTGATGATCGACCGCATGCTGGAGACGCTGGTCGATGTCCATCGCGAGACCGACATCGCCGGCGCGCCGCAGCTCGTGCTGAACCTGCCCGAAGCGCCCGGTGGGCGGCCGGATCCGCTTGCCGTGCAAGGGATCGAGAGCCGGCTGGTGCAGGTGTTCCGCAACCTCATCGCCAATGCCATCTCGTTCAGCCCGCCCGGCGGCCAGATCCGGATCGCCGCGCAGCGCCAGGATGGCCGCGTCGTCGTGACCATCGAGGATGACGGGCCGGGGGTCCCGCCTGGGAAACTCGAAGCCATATTCGAGCGTTTTTACAGCGAACGCCCCGCGGGCGAGAAATTCGGCACCCACTCAGGCCTGGGTCTGTCCATCTCGAAGCAGATCGTCGAGGCTCACCGTGGCACGATTGCGTGTGAAAATCGGCATAATGCGGACGGAAAGGTCGTCGGCGCGCGGTTCACCGTACGCTTGCCGGTCGCTTGAACGGCGCCCGCCGAATTTGCGTTGCAGAGCAACATAAATGCGCGCCCGCAGCGCCGCCGTTAGTGTTACGTCAACAGCGGCGAACTATCTGTTGATCCACGCGGTTCCCGATCATAAGGGGGCGTGTCAGGCCATTGACTTTAATCTTTTGGCGGCGCACCAACATCGGCCAATGATCTCGGTTTATGGCACTTCTGTTTCCCTGTCTGGGGAAGGGGTCTTGCTGCGGGGTCCGTCCGGCAGCGGCAAGTCCGATCTCGCTTTGCGCCTGATCGAGGAGGGCGCGGTCCTCATAGCCGATGATCAGACCGTGCTGAGCCCGGACGGGCCAGCCCTGATGATGAGCGCGCCGGCCGAGCTTGCGGGCCTTCTCGAGGTTCGGGGCCTCGGTATCATCCGCGTGCCGCGCGTGACGCGCGCCCGTCTGCGGCTCGTCTTCGACCTGGTTCCGGAACGCGAAATCGAACGGCTGCCCGAGCCGCGCTCGGTCACTTTTGCAGGCGTCGCGGTCCCGCTGCTGGCGCTAGCGCCGGCGGCCGCCTCGGCGACCGCGCGGCTGCGCCTCGCGCTCAGGGCGCTCGAGGCACCGCCCGTCGTGGGGGCGCTTGCCGCATCATGAGCGACCCGGGCCGTCCCACTCGCTTCCCGATGCTCGTGGTGACCGGCATGTCGGGAGCGGGGCGCTCGACCGCCCTCAAGGCGCTAGAGGACATGGGCTACGAGGCGGTGGACAATTTGCCGCTGTCGCTGCTGCCGGTGCTGGCGGGATCGGAGGCGACGCGCACGCCCTTGGCGGTCGGCGTCGATGTGCGGACCCGCGATTTCGCGGTCCCGGCGCTGGTCGAGGCGCTCGACCGGATCGGCGTCGAGCAGGCGCTTGATTTCAAGGTCGTGTTCCTCGATTGCGACGACGAGCTGCTGGAGCGGCGCTATACCGAGACCCGGCGCCGTCACCCGCTCGCGCTCGAGCGACCGGTGACCGACGGCATCCGGCTCGAACGCCAGCGTCTGTGGCCCTTGCGCGGCCGCGCCGACATCGTTATCGATAGCTCCGCACTGACGCCGGGGGATTTGAGGCGCCTACTGCATGGACACTTCGCGCTCGATGCCGCGCCCGGCATCGCCCTCTTCGTAACGTCCTTCGCCTATCGCCATGGCATTCCGCGGGACGCTGATCTCGTGTTCGACGTGCGGTTTCTGCACAATCCCCATTATGTCGAAGGATTGCGCCGCAAGACCGGGCGCGACCCGGATGTTGGCGCCTATATCGAGGCCGACCCCGATTTCCACCCGCTCTTCGACACGATCTGCCGCTGGGTCGAGGAGGCGTTGCCGCGTTACGAGCGCGAGGGCAAAACCTACCTCACCGTCGCGATCGGCTGTACCGGCGGGCAGCATCGCTCCGTGTTCTGCGCCGAGCGCCTGGCCGCATGGCTTGGCGCCAAGGGGCGGCGGGTCGATCTCGCGCATCGCGACGTCGATCGGGCCGCCATCGCCGATTCTGGCGCCAACGTCCCAGCGCCGGCGCACTCCGTGAAGGACATCGCATGATCGGAATGGTCCTTGTCACTCATGGCCGGCTTGCCGCGGAGTTCGTCGCGGCGCTGGAGCATGTGGTGGGTCCTCAGCGCAATGTCGCTGCGGTCTGCATCGGTCCCGACGACGACATGGAACGGCGGCGGCAGGACATCCTTGCCCGCGTCGCCGAGGTCGATGACGGCAGCGGCGTGGTGCTGCTGACCGACATGTTCGGCGGCACGCCGTCGAACCTCGCCATCTCGATCATGGACAAGGCCAGGATCGAGGTCATCGCCGGCATCAACCTGCCGATGCTGATCAAGCTGGCGAGCCTGCGCCAGAACGAGACGCTGGCGAACGCCGTGCGCGGCGCGCAGGAAGCGGGGCGTAAATACATCAACGTCGCCTCGCAGCTCTTGGCCGATGCGCGGTGATGGACGACGCCTCGCCATCCGATGGGGAGACCGCGCAACGGCGCTGCGTCATCTGCAATGAGCGCGGCCTTCACGCGCGGGCGGCGGCCCGCTTTGTGAAGCTCGCCTTCGAGTTTCAGGCCGAGATCATGGTGGCGAAGAACGGCACCATCGTGTCGGGCCGGTCGATCATGGGCCTCATGATGCTTGCCGCCGGCCCCGGTACCGAGATAGAGCTGCGTGCAACGGGAGGAGACGCCGCGAGCGCGGTAGAGGCGCTGGCGGCGCTGATCTGCGGCGGCTTCAATGAGGAACGATGAGGGTGCCCGCCGAGCCGAGCGGGTCCTGCACGGATTGGCCATCTCGCCGGGCATCGCGATCGGCCCGGCCTTCGTCACCGATGATGTCCATATCGTCGTGCCCGAGTACCGGATCGAGGCGGGCGAGGTCGCGGCCGAGCTCGAGCGCTTCCGCGCGGCCGTCCAGCAGTCGCTGAAACAGATCCGCAAGCTCAAGACCAAGGCCGCGGCGCTTCCGGGCGTCGCCGCCGAGGAGATGGGCTATCTGCTCGACGCGCATCAGGCGATGCTCGGGAATTCGCGGCTCGTGCGCGGCGTCGAGCGGCGCGTGTCGCAAGAGCACATCAATGCCGAGCGCGCCGTGCAGGACGAGATCGGCGAGATCGGCGAAGGATTCGCGGCGATGGGCGATGCCTATCTCTCCGCCCGCATCGAGGATATCCGCGTCGTCGGCTCGCGCATCGTGCGCAGCCTGACGAAAACACCCTACGCCGCGTTCCAGGCGCTGCCCGAGGGGACGGTGATCCTTGCCGAGGAGCTGACGCCGGCCGACACGGCGCTCCTCGATCCGCGCCGCATCGCGGGCTTCGCGACGACGCTGGGCGGCGCGCAAGGCCACACCGCGATCATGGCGCGCGCGCTCAACCTGCCGGCCGTGCTCGGCATCGCCGATCTCCTCACCGACGTGAGCTCCGGCGACACGGTGCTGATCGATGGCGGCGCCGGGATCGTCGTGCTGAACCCGCGGCCCGACACGGTCGCGGAGTTCATCGGCCGCCGCGACGCGCTCGAGCGCGAGCAGCGGCGGCTGCAGCGGACGCGGCGGCTTCCTGCGGTGACGAAGGACGATGTCGAGATCACGCTTCAGGCCAATCTCGAGCTGCCGCGCGAGCTTGACCAGGCGCTGGCCGCGGGCGCACAGGGGATCGGGCTCGTGCGCACCGAGTTCCTCTATATGAACCGCGACGATCTTCCCGACGAGGACGAGCAGTACAAGGCCTATGCGGAACTGGTGCGCGGGATGGAAGGGAGGCCGGTCACCATCCGCACGCTCGATATCGGCGGCGACAAGGTGGCGGGGCCGCTTTCCGCCGCGATGGCCGATGGCGGCGTCAATCCCGCGCTTGGCCTGCGCGCGATCCGCCTGTCGCTGAAGGATCGGCGCCTTCTCGACGCGCAGCTCGCGGCGATGCTGCGGGCGGCGGCGCTGGGGCCGGTGCGCATCCTGTTGCCGATGATCTCGACCGTCGACGAGATCATCGCCGTGCGCGAGGCGATGGCGCAGGTCGTGCGGCGCTTGCGGCGGCGCAATGCGCGGATCGCCAATCCGCTGCCGGCCTTGGGCGTGATGATCGAGATTCCGGGCGCGGCGCTCGCCGCCGACGCGCTGGCCGGGGTCGCGGATTTCTTCGCCATCGGCACCAACGACCTGATCCAATACACGCTCGCGATCGACCGCGGCGACGAGCAGGTGGCGCATCTCTACAACCCGTTGCATCCGGCGGTGCTGCGGCTCATTCAGTTCGCGGTCGAAGCGGCGCTGCGGGCGCGCAAGCCCGTGTGCCTGTGCGGCGAGATGGCGGGCGATCCACGCTACACCGCGCTGATGCTGGGCCTTGGCATCCGCGATCTCTCGATGGCGCCCAGCAACATTCCGCGGGTCAAGGAACGCATTCGGCGGCTCGACATGGTGTCGGCGGCGCATCGGGCGCGCGCGATCATGGATCAGCTCGACGGCAAGCGCATCGCGGCCCTCATTGACGATTACAACGCCCAGCCATGACTTCCGTCTTTTTTCGCACGCAAGCGGCGGCGCGGGGTCATAATTACGCCAGCCTTGGGAGGGACGAGGTTGGGACGGTGCGTGTGGCTTGGTGTCTTCGGTGCGGCGATGCTCGCGCCGGGGATCGCCTATGCATCCGCGGGCGACGCGGCCACCTTCGTGCCGGTGCTGGTTCTCGCCGCCTTCTGCATCGGCGGCATCCTGCTGCTGCGGACGCATCGCCGGCGTCTCGAGGCCGAGCAGGCGCGACTCGCTGCCTCCCTAGCTGAAAGCACGGCGCAGCTTGCGGCGCTGCCGGTGGCGGCGTTCCGCCTCCGCGCCGGCGAAGAGCCGCATCGCCTCGCCGCCGGGCCGCTTGCCGGGCAGCCCGGGTGCGAGGACTGGGACGGCTTCCTGGCGGCGCTCGATCCTGAAAGCCGGGCGGCGCTCACCGCGTCCGTCGCCCCGCCGACCTATGGCAGCGCGGGGTTCTCGCTGCCGGTGCGACTCGCCGCCCAGGGCCGGGCGCTTGATGCCGTCGGCGTACCGATTCGCCGCGCCAGCGGCACGTTCGACCTTCTCGTCACGTTGGCCGACGCGGTGCCGCGGACGAACGCCCTCGACGAGCGCGACCGGCTGCGGGCCATGATCGACGCGGTGCCGCGGCCGATGTGGCGCCGGCGGCGGTCCGATCTCGCGCTCGTCGACTGCAACGCCGCCTATGCCGCCGCCATCGATTCCTCGGTCGAGACGGCGCTGACGCGCGGGCGCGAGCTCGGCGCCGGGATCATTCCGCAAGGCGGCCGCGCGATCGCGGCCAAGGCGCGCGAGACGAACGAAGCGCAAAGCGGCACCTACCACTTCGTCATCGGCGGGTCGCGCCGCCTCATGGAGATCACCGAGGTCCCGCTTGGCCCGGACGAAGACCTTATCGGCTATGCCAACGACCTGACCGAGCTCGAAGCCAAGGAGGCCGATCTCGGGCGCCACATCGCGGCTCATGCCGAGGTGCTGGAGAATGTCGCGGCCGCGATCGCGATCTATGGCCCCGATACGCGGCTCACTTTCTACAATGCGGCGTTCGCGCGGCTCTGGCCGCTCGAAGAGGAATGGCTCGACACGCGGCCCGCGTTCGACGAGGTGCTGGAGCGGCTCCGCGAGCGTCGGCGGCTTCCCGAGCTGGCGGATTTCCGCGCCTTCAAGCGGCAGCAGCGCGCCATGTTCACCTCGCTTCTCTCGCCGCAGGAAGAGCTGCTGCATCTTCCCGACGAGCGCACCCTGCGCCTTGTCGTCGGGCCGCACCCTTTCGGCGGATTGATCTTTGCCTACGAGGACGTGACCGATCGGCTGGCGCTCGAGCGCTCCTACAACACCCTGATCGAGGTGCAGCGCGCGACGCTCGATCATCTCTACGAGGCGATCGCCGTCTTCGGCAGCGATGGGCGGCTCAAGCTGTGGAACCCGGCCTATGCCGCGATCTGGCACCTTCTGCCCGATGACCTCGCGGGCGAGCCGCATGTCAGCGAGATCATCGAGAAGACGCGCAGCTTTTATGACGATGGCGGCGACTGGCCGGCGCTGAAGCGCGACATCATCGCGCGCATTACGGGTTATGGCGCGCACGAGACCCGGCTCGAGCGGCGCGACGGCGCGGTGCTGAAGGCCGTCACTTTGCCGCTGCCCGACGGCAACATCCTGCTCTCCGATCTCGACGTGACGGATTCGACCCGTGTCGAGGAGGCGCTCAGGGAGCGCAACGAGGCGCTCGAGACCGCGGGCCGCCTCAAGAGCGAGTTCGTCGCCAACGTCTCCTACGAGCTGCGCACGCCCTTGAACGTGATCATCGGTTTTTCCGAGATCCTGACCAACCAGTATTTCGGCGAGCTCAATCCGCGCCAGCTCGAATATAGCCGCGGCATCCTCGAAAGCTCGAACCGGCTTTTGTCGCTCATCAACGACATCCTCGACCTCGCCACCATCGAGGCCGGCTATATGCAGCTCGAAACGCACGAGATCGACATCCATGCGATGATGTCGGGCGTGCTTGCGCTCACCCGCGAGCCGGCGCGCAACGCGGGCCTCGCCGTGCGCTTTGATTGCCCCACGACGATCGGCACCGTCAATGCCGACGAGCGCCGGCTGAAGCAGGCGCTGTTCAACCTCGTGTCGAACGCGCTCAAATTCACGCTTCCCGGCGGCACCGTGACGCTCTCGGCCTATCGCCAGGGCGACCGCGTGGCGCTCGTCGTGGCCGATACCGGCGTGGGCGTGCCCGAACAGGACCAGACCCGCATCTTCGAGCGGTTCGAGCGCGGCAATCCGCGTGCGCAATCGGGACCGGGCCTTGGCCTGTCGCTCGTCAAAAGCTTCATCGAGCTTCACGGCGGCACGGTCGACCTCGATTCGCGCCCGGGCGTCGGCACGACCGTCACGTGCTGGCTCAATGACCGCGAAGAGACGCCCGCTCTTCGCTCCGCGGGCTGAGCTGCGTCAGGTCCGGCCCGGCACGCCCTTGGTCGTCGAATACTCGAAATGAAGCGCTTCGCCCGGGTGAAGAAGCGGATGGATCGCGTGCGCGGCGAGCGCCGCCTCGGCAAAGCCGGAAAGAATGAGCTTCAATTTGCCGGGATATGAGGCGATGTCGCCAATCGCGAAGATGCCTCGCTCCGACGTCATCGCGGTCGCGGGCTCGACCGCGAGCTGATGGCGCTCGAGCGCCAGTCCCCATTCGGCGATCGGACCCAGATTCTGCGACAGGCCGAAGAACGGCAGCAGCACGTCCGCCGGCAGCCGCCGCGTGCCGCCGCCAAGATCGGCGACGATGACCGCGGATAGTCGGTCGCCGTCGCCTTCGAGCCCGTGGAGCTGATACGGGATGACGAGATCGATCTGCCCGTCCGCGGCAAGCCGCTGCAGCCGCATCGCCGAGTCCGGCGCGGCGCGGAACTTATCGCGCCGGTGCACCACCATCACCCGGTCCGCCACCTCGGCGAGCGACAACGCCCAGTCGACCGCGGCATCGCCGCCGCCCGCGATGACGATGCGCTTGCCGCGGAACTCTTCGCGCCGCGTCACCAGATAGAAGACGCAAGTGCGCTCGTATCGCTCGATCCCGGCAAGCGGCGGCCGGTTGGGGCCGAAGGCGCCGACGCCTGCCGCGACGATCACCGCGCCGGCCTCGATCGCGACATGCCGGGTCGCGATGCGGAACCGCCCGTCCGGCAAGCGCCGAACTTCCTCGACGCCGTGGCCCAGATGATAGACCGGCTCGAACGGCGCCGCCTGCTCGACGAGCCGGTCGATCAACTCGGCGGCGGCGATCTGCGGATGGCCGGGAATGTCGTAGATCGGCTTTTCCGGATAAAGCGCCGCGCATTGCCCCCCGCGCGCGTCGAGCACGTCCAGCACGTGGCAGGCCATGCCCAGCATGCCGCATTCGAAGACGGCGAAGAGCCCGACCGGCCCCGCGCCGATGATCGCCACGTCGGTTTGCGCGGACGTCTCGCTCATCGCCGCTACCATGGCCGGCCGTCGCCGTGCACGCAACCGCAACCGGGCGATCTTCGTTGCGGGCGCACGAGTCGGCGTCCTAAAACCGCGTCCGTGGAGGATCTTTCCCCTTTCGCGCTGGCGCTTCCCGACGAGCGGGCGACGGCATCGCTGGCGGCGCGGATCGCCGCGCGCGCCGGGCCTGGCGACGTGATCGCGCTCGCAGGTCCGTTG
>DATJLY010000050.1:0-2834 GCA_035509095.1 Allostellaceae bacterium
TGACCGAAAACCCGTGGCGCCGACCGGGAGACAACCGGCCGCTGGTGCCGGGCGGCTCGTCCGGCGGCTCGGCCGCGGCGGTGGCGGCGCGCGCGGCGATCGCCGCGACCGGGACCGATACCGGCGGCTCGATCCGTCAGCCCGCGAGCTTCTGCGGCATCGTCGGGCTGAAGCCCACATATGGCCGCTGCTCGCGCTGGGGCGTCGTCGCGTTCGCCTCCTCGCTCGACCAGGCGGGGCCGATGACCCGCACCGTGCGCGACGCGGCGATCATGCTGGGCGCGATGGCGGGACACGATCCCAAGGATTCGACCTCGGCGCCCGTCCCCGTGCCGGATTTCGAGCCGGCGGTCGAGCGGCCGGTCAAGGGCCTCAGGATCGGCATTCCCCGCGAATACCGGCTCGACGGCATGCCGGCCGAGATCGAAGCCTTGTGGCGCCAGGGCGTTTCCTGGCTGGAAGCGCAAGGCGCGACCGCCGTCGAGATCGGCCTGCCGCTCACCAAATACGCGCTGCCGGCCTATTACATAATCGCACCCGCCGAAGCGTCCTCGAACCTCGCGCGCTATGACGGCGTGCGGTTCGGCCTGCGCGTCCCGTGCGACAGCATCGACGGCATGTACGAGCAGACGCGCGCCGCCGGGTTCGGCGCCGAAGTGCGCCGCCGCATCCTGATCGGGACCTATGTGCTGTCGGCCGGCTACTTCGACGCCTATTACCTGAAGGCGCAGCGCGTGCGGACGCTCATCGCCCGCGACTTCGACGCGGCGTTCCGGAGCTGCGATGCGATCCTGACGCCGACCGCGCCGTCGGCCGCCTTTGCGATCGGCGAGAAGATGAACGATCCCGTCGCCATGTATCTGAACGACGTCTTCACCGTGCCGTCGAGCCTCGCGGGCCTGCCGGCGATCTCGGTGCCGGCGGGATTGAGCGAGGATGGCTTGCCGCTGGGGCTGCAGGTGATCGGCCGCGCCTTCGACGAGGAAGGAATGTTGTCCGTCGCGGCCGCGCTCGAGCGCGCCGCCGGCTTCGCGGCGATGCCCGCCTTCCTGGCCGGGAGCGCCGCATGAGCCTCCTCGAGGGACGTACCGGTTCCTGGGAAGTGGTGATCGGGATCGAGACCCACGCCCACGTGATCTCCAAGGCCAAGCTCTTCTCCGGCGCGGCAACGAATTTCGGAGCCGAGCCGAACAGCCAGGTCTCGACCGTCGACGCGGCTTTCCCCGGCATGCTGCCGGTCTTGAACCGGTTCTGCGTCGAGCAGGCGGTGCGCACCGGCCTCGGGCTCGAGGCCGAGATCAATCTCGTCTCGGTGTTCGACCGCAAGAATTATTTCTATGCCGACCTGCCGCCGGGATATCAGATCTCGCAATACACGCGGCCCATCGTCGGCAAGGGACGGGTGCACATCGTGCTGGCCGATGGTACCGCGCGCGACATCGGCATTACGCGGCTCCATCTCGAGCAGGACGCCGGCAAGAGCCTGCACGATCAGCACCCGACTCAGACCTACGTCGATCTCAACCGTGCCGGTGTCGGGCTGATGGAGATCGTGTCCGAACCGGATATGCGGAGCGCCGAGGAAGCCGGCGCCTATGTGCGCAAGCTCCGCTCGATCCTGCGCACGCTCGGCACCTGCGACGGCAACATGGCGGAAGGCAGCCTCCGCTGTGACTGCAACGTGTCGGTGCGGCGGCCGGGCGAAGCGTTGGGGACACGGTGCGAGATCAAGAACCTCAACTCGGTCCGCTTCGCGATGCAGGCGATCGATTACGAAGCGCGCCGACAGATCGCCCTCATCGAGAATGGCGGCAAGGTCGCGCAGCAGACCATGCTGTTCGATTCCGCTCGCGGCATCACCCGGCCGATGCGCAGCAAGGAGCAGGATTACGACTACCGCTACTTCCCCGACCCTGACCTGCTTCCCCTTGTGCTCCAGCGCGAGTGGGTCGAGCAGCTTCGCGCCGCGTTGCCCGAGCTGCCCGATGCGCGCCAAGCCCGCTTCATGGCGGAGTATGGGCTTGGCGCCCCCGAGTCGGCGCTGCTCGCGGGGGAAAGCGCGTCGGCCGATTATTTCGAGGCGGTGGCAAAGGGCCGGGACGGGAGGCTCGCCGCCAATTGGGTAACGGGCGACCTTGCCGGCGAGCTCAACCGGCGCGGCGTCGCTATCGAGGACACGCCGATCGCCGCCGAGGCGTTGGGGGAGCTTCTGGACCTGATCGCCGATGGGACCCTTTCGGGTCGACTCGCCAAGGACGTGTTCGCCGCGATGGCGGAAACCGGGCTCGGCGCGCGCCATATCGTGGCCGAGCGCGGACTTCAGCAGGTGACGGACGCCGGTGCGATCGAGCGGGCAGTCGATCTTGTGCTCGCCCGCGAGGCGGAAAAGGTGACGGAGTATCGCGCCGGGCGCGAGAAGCTCTTCGGATTCTTCGTGGGCCAGGTGATGAAGGAGACCACCGGCAAGGCCAATCCGGCGCTGGTCAATGCAATCCTTCGGAAGCGACTCACGTCTTAAGGGTTGCGCCGCTGTCTCGTCCTGTTATCCTGTCATCGTTTTATAATATCTAAGCTTCGCGTGCCCTGTTGTGCCTTCGGGGGGAAGGACGGTTCCAGGGATGAATGAGGCAATCGAGGAAACGGCGGCCGCGTCAAGGCCGGTGGGTACGCGGCGCGGACTCAGCTTTATCGTCATCGTGTGTACCGGGATCGCCTCGTGGGCGGTCCTGCTCGCTGGACTGCATTACGCGTGGGCGGCGATACGGTCGTTTTTGACCTGAGCTCAGCTCCGTCCGTAGGTGTCTTCGAAACGGACGATATCGTCTTCGCCCAAA
>DATJLY010000051.1:0-6113 GCA_035509095.1 Allostellaceae bacterium
CTCGCCAAGGCGACGCAATATCTCGAGCGGGCGATCGAGCTGATGCCCGAGGACCCGACCATCAATGATCATCTGGGCGACGTCTATTGGCGCACCGGGAGGTTGGTGGAGGCGCGGTCCCAATGGCGGCGCGCGCTCCAGTTCGGGCCGGACGCGGGCGACGCCAAAGTCATCGAGACGAAGCTCGATCGCGGGCTCGACAAGGCGCCGCAGGCGATGAGCGGCGGCTGACCCTTTTGTCATGGGCGTGACCGAGCGGGCGCCGGCGAAGCTCAACCTCTATCTGCACGTGATCGGCCGGCGCGCCGACAATTATCACCTGATCGACAGCCTCGTGGCGTTCGCCGATATCGGCGACGAGCTTGATGCCGCGCCGGCCGCGGGATTGTCGCTCGACATCACCGGCCCGTTCGCGGACGCGCTTGCCGGCGACAGCACGGAAAACCTTGTGTGGCGCGCGGCGACCTTGCTGGTCGGCCGGCTCGGCCGCGCGCCCGATGTCGCGCTGAGACTGGTCAAGAATCTGCCCGTGGCGTCGGGCATTGGCGGCGGATCGAGCGATGCCGCCGCGACCTTGCGCGCGCTCGTCCGGCTGTGGCGGATGCCGGTCGGCGAGGAACTGCTCAATGCGATCGCCGCCGCGCTGGGCGCGGATGTGCCGGCGTGCCTCGCCGCGCGCAGCGTCTGGGTGGGTGGGGTCGGCGAAGAGCTCGAGATCACGCCGCCGCTGCCGCCGGTCTTCCTCGTGCTCGCCAATCCCGGCATCGCGTTGCCCACGGCGGCGGTGTTCAAGCGGCGCGTCGGCTCGTTCTCCAAGCCTGGCCGATTCGTGCCGCCCGCGGACGCGGCGGCGCTGGCGCGGCTGCTGGCCGAGCGCGGCAATGATTTGACCGACGCCGCGATCGGCCTCGTGCCCGAGATCGGCGAGGTGATGCGTTGTCTTGACGCGACCGACGGCGCGCTCCTTGCACGCATGAGCGGCAGCGGCGCGACCTGCTTCGCGCTTTATGCGGACGCGCGCCAGGCCGAGGCGGCGGCCGTACGGCTTGCCGCCGATCACCCGCGCTGGTGGGTCAAAACCGGTGCCCTATGCCACGGAAACTGAGCTCAGATTGACGATTCGCGGCCTCTATGACTATGGTTGGCCCGGCCAGGCGGGGACCGCGATGAGCAAGGTCGATGATGCGTTGAGCCGTCTCGAGCAGGCGGTGGCGAGGCTTGAACGCGCGGCGACGCGCACCAACGGTGCCGGCGGGACCGCCGATGCCGCAACGCAGGCGGATTTGGCCGCGCTTGCGAGTGTCACCGACGAGGTCGCCGCCCGTCTCGATGCGGTGATCGGGCGGCTCGACCGCGTGCTGGAGGGCTGATGCCGCAAGTCACCGTGACCGTCAACGGCAATCCCTACGCGGTTCAGTGCGACCCGGGCGAGGAAAACCGCATCCGCGATCTGGCGCGCGTGCTGGACAGCAAGATCGCGCCCTTCGCGCAGCAGCCGGCGCGCGTCGGGGAAACGCGGCTCCTGGTGCTCGCGGCGTTGGTCCTCGCCGACGAGCTGGCCGAGGCGAATGACGCGGTGAAGCGCCTCAGCACGCGCGTGGCGGGAGCCGACGATCCCGCGCTCGCCGATGGCATCGACCGGCTGACCCGCCGCATCGAAGAGGTTGCGTCGCGGCTCGAATCGGCCCACATGTAGGTCAGAGGATGGGGCTGCGCGGTGCGTTAGGTCGCATAACCCCGGGGCCGATATCGACACCTCGGGGGCTGTCCCTGCCAGGATCCTGGTCTTGGCATATGGCTCCCACCTGCGAAAGCGGGCCACGAGGGTTGAGCCATGCCGACGGCCGAGGCGGCTTCATCCTCACTCTTTCTAGAACAGGGATGCGATGAGACTGCTGCTGTGCGGCGACGTGATGGGCCGGGCGGGACGCGACATCGTGGTCGCCGAAGTGCCACGCTTACGGGAAAAGCTGTCGCTCGACCTTGTCGTCGTCAACGGCGAGAACGCCGCGCACGGGTTCGGCATCACCGACAAGATCTGTGCCGATCTTTATCAAAGCGGCGTCGACGTCATCACCACCGGCAATCACGTGTGGGACCGGCGCGAGATCATGACCTATATCGTCGGTGATCCACGCCTTCTGCGGCCCATCAATTATCCGCCTGCGTCGCCGGGCAGCGGATTCGTCATTTGTCACGCCGCCAATGGGCGCCCGGTCCTGGTGGTCAACGCGATGGCGCGTCTCTTCATGGATGCGATCGACGATCCTTTCGCCGCGATGGACCGCCTTCTGGCGCAACATCGGCTCGGCGAGCTTGCCGCGATCCTTCTCGATTTCCATGGCGAGGCTTCGTCGGAGAAAATGTCCATGGGGCATTTCTGCGACGGCCGCGTGTCGGCCGTGATCGGCACGCATTGTCACGTGCCGACCGCGGACTACCGCGTCCTCGAGCACGGCACCGCCTACATGACCGATGTCGGCATGTGCGGCGACTACAATTCCGTGATCGGCATGCGCAAGGAGCAGTCGATGGCGCGCTTCGTGACCAAGCTGCCCGGCGAGCGACTCGAAGTCGCCGATGGCCCGGCGACCTTGTGCGCCGTGCTGGTGGAGACGGACGACGCCACCGGCCTCGCGCGCCGGGTGGCGCCGGTGCGGATCGGTGGCCGGCTCGCGCCGCATTGGCCCGAGTTTGCGCGCGAGGCGGCGCCGGCGAAGTGACGCGCGAGCCGCTTTGCCCGATGCGCTGACGCCTCTCGTCATCGAAGGGTTCGTGCTGGGTTGGTCGGTCGCCTGGGCGCCCGGTCCCATCAATGCGGAGTTGATCCGCCGCACGATCGGCCGCGGATTTCTCACCGCCTATGTCGTGGCGCTGGGCGCTTCGTCGGGCGATGCGGTGTGGGCCATGGTGACCGCGGCGGGAGCGGGGCTCTTTCTGACCGGGCCGGTCGCGCGCATCGTGCTGGGCGTCGTGAGCACGATTCTGCTGCTGGCGCTTGCCGCTGTGTTTTTGGCCGGCGCGTGGCATGCGCTCAAGTCACGCCGGGCGGCGAGCCCGCCGGCGCCCGGCCGTTTCGAGTCGGGTCGCGCCGGTTACGCGCTGGGCCTCGGCATGGCACTCACGAGCCCGTGGAACCTCGCTTTCTGGCTTGCCGTGATGGGACGGCCCGAGCTTGCACGGCGCGGCTTCGCCGCATCGCTCGTCGTCGCGGCCGCCGTCGTGCTGGGCGCGCTCACCTGGTGCCTCATCCTTTGCGGCACGGTGAGCGTCCTTCGCGTGAAGGGCGAGACGGCGCCTTGGGAGATCGTCGCCAAGGGCGTCACCGGACTGTTGATGCTGTTCTTCGCCGCGCACGGGATCATGCGACTCGTGGGAAGCTGATCCCTAGGGAGAAGCCCTCGAATGACACGGTTCCCGCCGCAATGCTGCCATATTGGAGCATTATCAGGAATCGAAGCGCCCGATGTGCGCGGCCGATGGCAGCGCTTTTGCCCGGTATGCTAAAGTCCGGGATCACTCCGCGAGAGACTGGCGAACAAACATGTCTGGTCACTCCCAGTTCAAGAACATCATGTACCGCAAGGGCGCGCAGGACAAAAAGCGCGCCAAGGTCTTCACCAAGATCATCCGCGAGTTGACGACCGCGGCGCGCAGCGGCCTTCCCGACGCCAACGCCAATCCTCGGCTGCGGGCCGCGATCATGGCGGCGAAGCAGGCGAACATGCCGAAGGACACGGTCGACCGCGCGATCCGCCGCGGCGCCGGCGAAGAAGGCGCCGAGAACTATGAAGAGGTGCGCTACGAAGGTTATGGGCCTGGCGGCATCGCGATCATCGTCGAGGCGCTGACCGACAACCGCAATCGCACCGCGAGCGACGTGCGCGCCGCCTTCACCAAGTCGGGCGGCACCTTGGGCGAAAGCAACAGCGTGAGCTTCCTGTTCGACCGGCAGGGCCAGGTGACCTATCCCGCGGCGGTCGCATCGCCCGATGCCATGTTCGAAGCCGCGGCCGAGGCGGGCGCCGACGATGTCGAGAGCGGCGCCGAAGAGCATGTCGTGATCTGCGCCACCGACACGCTCAACGCCGTGCGCGACGCGCTCGAGAAGAAATTCGGGCCGTCGCTATCGGCGAAGCTCGCGTGGCGGCCCAAATCCCTGACGCCGGTCGATGGCGAAGCGGCCGAGGCGTTGTTCAAGCTTCTCGAGACATTGGAAGACAGCGACGATGTGCAAACGCTGTTCGCGAACTACGAGGTCGCCGATGACGTCATGGCGCGGCTGAGCGCCTGACGCGCGGGACCGATGATGCGCCTGCTGGGCCTCGACCCCGGACTGCGCCGCACCGGCTGGGGCGTGATCGACGCCCAAGGGAATCATCTCGTCCATGTCGCCGACGGGATCGTGAGCGTGCGCGCCGAGGGCGCGCTCGCGGACCGGCTGACCTCGCTCTTTCGCGGCCTCAACGACGTGCTCGAACGGTTCCGGCCCGATGAGGCGGCGGTCGAGGAAAGCTTCGTCAACAAGAACCCGTCCTCGACCTTGAAGCTTGGCGTGGCGCGCGGCGTCGCCCTTCTGGCGCCGGCCGAACGCGGCATACCGGTGCTCGAATACTCCGCCAACCTCGTGAAGAAATCGGTCGTGGGCGTGGGCCATGCCGAGAAGGCACAGGTGCAGATGATGGTGCGCCGGCTGCTGCCGGGCTGCCTCATATCGGGCGCCGACGCGGCCGACGCGCTCGCGGTCGCGATCTGCCACGCGCATCACGCGCAGACCGGCGCCCGCGTCATGGCAGCGAGCGCCGCCCGATGATCGCGCTGCTTTCCGGCGTGATCGATCATGTGGCGTCCGATCAGCTCGTGCTCGACGTGAACGGCGTGGGATATCTCGTCTACTGTTCGGGCCGCACCTTGGCGCGGGCGCCCCGCGCGGGCGAGCCGATGCGGCTCCTGATCGAGACCCATGTGCGCGAGGATCACATCCACCTCTTCGGCTTCGCGGACGAGATGGAGCGCGACTGGTTCCGTCTTCTCCTCACCGTGCAGGGCGTCGGCGGCAGGCTCGCGCTCGCGGTGCTGAGCGCGCTCGCGCCCGACGCGCTTGCGACCGCGATCATGGCGCAGGACAAGGCGATGCTCGCGCGGGCCGACGGCGTCGGCCAGAAGCTCGCCCAGCGCATCGCCAACGAGCTGAAGGACAAGGTGGCGGGCCTGTCGCTGGGGCCGGCCGCGGCGGCGCCTGCGGGTGCCGACAACCCGGCCGCGGCCGACGCCGTCTCGGCGCTCGTCAATCTGGGATATCAGCGCTCCGAGGCGTTCGGTGCGGTGGGCGCGGCGAGCCAGCGGCTTGGGCCGCGCGCGGCGCTCGATGCGCTGATCCGCGCCGGACTGCGCGAGCTGCAGCGATGAGCACGCCGCGCGTCGTCTCGGCCGAACGGCGCCCCGAGGACGCGGCCGAAGCCTCGTTCCGGCCGCTGGCGCTCGACGAGTTCGTGGGCCAGGCGCAAGTGCGGGAGAATCTCCGCGTCTTCGTGCAGGCGGCGCGCGCGCGCGGCGATGCGCTTGACCACGTGCTGCTTTCGGGCCCGCCCGGCCTCGGCAAGACCACCCTGGCGCAGATCGTCGCGCGCGAGATGGGCGTCGGCTTCCGCGCGACCTCGGGCCCGGTGATCCAGCGCGCGGGCGATCTGGCGGCGATCCTCACCAATCTCGAAGCGCGCGACGTGCTCTTCATCGACGAGATCCATCGCCTGAGCCCCGCGGTCGAAGAGATCCTCTATCCCGCGATGGAGGATTTTCAGCTCGACCTCATGATCGGCGCCGGTCCGGCGGCGCGCTCGGTGCGGATCGACCTGCCGCCTTTCACGCTGGTCGGCGCCACCACGCGCGCGGGTCTCATCACGCGACCGCTGCGCGAGCGGTTCGGCATCCCGATGCGGCTCGTCTTCTACGAAGCGGCGGAGCTTGCGCTCATCGTCGCGCGCGGCGCCCGCGTCATCGGCATCGAGCTCGATCCCGGCGGCGCCGCCGAGATCGCCCGGCGCGCGCGCGGCACGCCGCGCATCGCCGGACGGCTCCTGCGGCGCGTGCGCGACTTCGCAGCGGTTGCCGGG
>DATJLY010000052.1:0-2470 GCA_035509095.1 Allostellaceae bacterium
CAGCCTCTCATGCGCCGAACGTCTTCATCGCGCCCGAAGATTGGGACACGCGCTACAAGGCCGCGATCGACGACGTGCCGCAGCCGCTCGGCGCAGGGGCGGAAACGCTCGACGTGCGCCGCGCCTATGCCCGGCGGATCGAAGCGTCCTTCGCGACCTTGCGGGCGCGGTTCGAGGCCTACCGGCCGGACGCGCTGATCATGGTCAGCGACGACCACAGCGAGATGTACGACGAGCATGCCTGCAACCCCAGCCTCGCCATGTTCATCGGCAAGCGGGGCAAGGGCGTGCTTGGCCTGAGGCGGGGTGAATCGCTCGACGACGAGAATGCCGCCACGATCACGATCGATTGCCATGAGGAACTGTCGGAATTCGTCGCCGCGGGCCTGGTCCGGCGCGATTTCGATCTGACCGTGACACGTCAGGAGGAGACCCACTCGATCGGACGGCGCAATATCGGCATGGGTCACGGCTTCTCCCGCCTTGCGCCGAAGCTGATGACGAACCTGTCGGTCCCGGCCGTCCTGATCTGGCTCAATTGCTATTACGAGCCGTTGCCGACGGCGCGGCGGTGCCTCGCGCTTGGTCGCGCCCTGGCCGACACGCTCAAGGATCGTGCCGAACGGATCGCGATCCTCGGAACCGGAGGCCTTTCGCACGACCCGCGCGGACCACGCGCCGGCTGGATCGACGAGCCGCTCGATCGCGCCGTGCTCAAGGCCTTTGCCGAGGGCGATCCGGACCGGCTCTCGGTGCTCTATCAGCTCGAATCCGATACCTTCCACGGCGGCACGGGCGAAATCCGCAATTGGCTGGTCGCGGGCGCGGCGATGGGAGCGTGCAAGGCGACGGTCGTCGACTATATGCCGATCCATCACGCCGTGACGGGCGTCGCGTTTGCCTACTGGGAAACGGCCTGAAAATGGGGAGGCGCCGATGGCGCAGAAAATGAGGTGGGCGGCGATCGCGATCATCGCCGCGCTGGCGATGTCGACGGGCGCCCAGGCGGCCGACGAGAAGCCGTTGGTGCCCGTCCATGTGGGCGTGATCGGCATCCTCGCCGAGGCCGGGCTCTATACCGCCGCGGAGCACGGGTTCTTCAAAGACGAAGGGCTCGACGTGAGTTTCCAGCGCGGGATCTTCGGACCGGATGCAATGCCGGCGCTCGCGACGGGTAGGCTTGATGCGATGGGCGGCGCTTTCGGGCCCGAGCTCATCAATGCATCCCAGCGCGGGATCGGCGTGCGGCTCGTCGCATCGATGAACAACTACATCGCCGGGTGGGACGCGGGCTATCTTACCGTTCGCAAGGAATTGATCGACTCTGGACGGGTCAAGGACTGGAAGGATCTGAAGGGGCTGAAGATCGCGCTGGTGGCGCCGGCGCCGAACATGACCGACTATTTCGCGTTCCATTATCTCGCGCTGGGTGGGCTGACGCTCAACGACGTGACGACCGTCAACGTGCCGTTCGACCAGATGATCACGGCGCTCAAGACCGGCGGCGTCGATGTCGCGCACATCTCCGAGCCGCAGACGACGATCATCGCGGACCAGGGGCTTGCCGTGAAATGGCGCCCCGTCAGCGACTATGCGCCGCCGGGCCTTTCCGTGGCGCTGCTGCAATACGGGCCCTCGCTCATCGAGAAATCGCCCGATACCGGCGTGCGGCTCTTGATGGGCTATATCCGTGGCGCACGCTATTACGACAACGCGTTGAAGACGCCGGAAGGGCGCAGCGAAGTCGCGCGGATACTGATGAAATACACGCCGGTGAAGGATCGCTCGCTTTATGATCGGCTGACCTTCGCCTATGCGCCGCCGGATGCCGCGATCACCATGGCCGGGCTTCAGGACATGGCCAACTACTATGCTTCGCACGGCGGCCCCAATGCGGGCGATGTGCACAGCCTCGTCGACGATCACTTCCGGGAAGCCGCGCTCGCAAAGCTCGGCGCCGAGAAGCCCTGACTGGAGAGTGGTGGTGCCCAAGGATCTCCGCGGATTTCTGCACGAACTTCGCGCTCGGCCCGATGAACTCATCGAGGTCGACAGGCCGGTGCGACCGCACGAATTCGAGGTCACCGCGCTTCTGAAACAGCTCGAGGATCGCGGCCGCCATCCGGCGCTTCTGTTCCAGCATCCGACCGATCAGCATGACCGGCCGTCGGAGTTCCGCCTGCTGACCAATCTCTATGCGAGCCGCGCGCGTTGCGCGATGATGTTCGGCGTCGATCCCGCGACGCCCAACTACGAGCTGAGCCGGGAATTCGGCCGCAAGGCGCGCGAGACGGTGGCGCCGCTGGTCCTGTCGTCGGGCGCGCCGGTGCAGGAATGCGTCTGGCGCGGAAGCGAGGCCGATGTCGGGCGGCTGCCGATCGTACGCCATTTCACGATGGACATCGGCCCTACCCTGACCATGACGCACGTAATGCGCTCGCTCGAGGGCCATTACGACATCTCGTTCGCC
>DATJLY010000053.1:0-7262 GCA_035509095.1 Allostellaceae bacterium
CCGTTCCCGCGCGACAGGAACTCAATCGCCTGACCCGCGCCGTTCATGCCGCCTCCTTCTGGGAGCCCGGGACCGGGCTCGTCGCGGTGCGCGAGGATGTCGGCCGGCACAACGCGCTCGACAAGCTTGCCGGGGCGCTGGCGCGGGCGGCGATCTCCGCATCGCGCGGCATCCTCATCCTGACGAGCCGCGTCTCGGTGGAACTGGTGCAGAAGGCGGCCGTCATGGGCGCCCCCGTGATTGCCGCGGTGTCGGCGCCCACGGCGCTTGCGGTTCGCACCGCCGCGGCGGCCGGCATCACCCTCGTTGCCGTCGCGCGCGATGACGGGTTCGAGGTCTTTACCCACGGCGACCGCGTCGAGATGAAGGCCGTGGACCATGTCGCCTGACAAACTGGTCTACATGGCGAACCAGATCGGGAAATTCTTCGCCGCCCAGGGCGACGCAAAGGCGGTCCCGGCCATCACCGACCATATCCAGAAATTCTGGGAGCCACGCATGCGCAAGGCGATCCTGGCGCATCTCGCGAAGGGCGGCGCGGGACTTGACCCCAACGTCGCGAAGGCGTTGTCGGCTTTGCAAGCCTCGCAGGCGGCTGGTTAGCGCCCGACCTGGCGTACCGTCTGCTCGATCGCGCCGAAGATCGACCGGCCGGCCGTGTCGAGCATGTCGATCCGCACGCGGTCGCCAAAGCGCAGGAACGGCGTCTGCGGGCTGCCATGCTTCAACGATTCGATCACGCGCCGCTCGGCGAGGCAGCTTGTCCCGCGCGCCTCGTCGAGGCTCGCGACCGTGCCGCTGCCGATGATGGTGCCGGGAGCGAGCGCCCGGGTCGTCGCCACATGCGCGATCAGCCGGTCGAACCCGTGCTGCATCTCGCCTGCGTCCGGGTCGCCATATTGCTCGCCATTGACCGAGGAAACGAGCGGCCGGTGCAGCCGACAATCCCGCCACGCCGAGCCCAGCTCGTCGGGCGTCGCGGCAACCGGCGAGAAGGCGCTCGCGGGCTTCGACTGCACGAAACCGAAGCCTTTTTGCAGCTCCGGCCCGATCAGGTTCCGCAGCGAGACGTCGTTGGCGATCATGACGAGGGCGATGTGCGCCCCGGCCGCTTCGGGCTTGGCGCCATAGGGAACCGCGTCGGTGATGACGGCGATCTCGCCCTCGTAGTCGATGCCCCACTCCTCGGTGACGCCGGGAATGTCATCATAGGGGCCAAGGAACGCGTCGGAGGCGCCCTGGTACATCCACGGCTCCTGATACCAGCGCGGATTCACCGGCCGCTGAGACCATTTCGCCATGCGCTCGTTGTGGCCGCGATAGACGCTGCCATCGACCCACTGATAGGCCCTCGGCAGCGGCGAATGGGCGCGCGTCGGATCGAACGGTTCCGCCTTCGTCTCGCGGCCCGCCTCGAGGGCCTCGAACCGCGCCTCGAGCTTCGGCCGGAGCGCCGCCCAGCCGTCGAGCGCGGCCTGCAAGGTGGGCGCGATATCGCCGGCACGCACCATCCGCTTCAGATCGCGCGAGACGAGCACCAAGTCGCCATCCGGCCGGGCCGAACGCAAGGTCGCGAGCTTCATTCCGTGTCTCTCCTCCCTACCGCGTCATGCCACAATCACAAAGGCGCGACAAGATCATCGGCCAAAGCCGGTTTCCACCTATAATGAGCCGTGGCGAGGAGCAAGGAGCATGCGGCGCGACCCGATCTTGGCATCGTTGATGGCACTTGCCCTGCTGGCTGGCACAGCCGAGGCGCAGCCTGCCTATCCGCCGCCGCCCGGCGCCGTCGTCATGGCGTACGCGCCGCAGCAGCTCGACCAGATGCTGGCGCCCATCGCGCTCTATCCCGATCCGCTGCTCAGCTCCATCCTCACGGCGGCGACCTATCCGATCGAGGTGGATGCAGCCGCGCATTGGCTTGCGACCCCGGGCGCCGCCGCGCTTACCGATGGCGCATTGGCTGCGGCGCTCGCCGCGACCGGCTGGGACCCGAGCGTGCAGTCCCTGGTGCCGTTTCCGCCGGTCCTGGCGATGCTGGATCAGCAGCTCGCCTGGACCCAGGCGCTTGGCAACGCCTTCCTGGCGCAGCCGCAAGACATCATGGCCTCGATCCAGCGCCTGCGGCGCGTGGCGCTGACCGCGGGGGCGCTCGTCTCCAGCCCCTATGAGACGGTCACCGACTATGGGGCGTTCATCGCCGTCACGCCGACCCAGCCGCAGATGGTCTATGTGCCGGTCTACAACCCCGCCGCGGTCTATGGCGTGTGGCCATATCCGGGAGACGTGCCGGACTATTTCGGCCCGCCGCCCGGCTTGGCGCAGCAATATCTCGTCGGCGCCATAGGCTTCGGGATCGGCTTCGCGATCGTCGATGCGCTCTGGAACTGGTGCGACTTCGACTGGCGCGATCGCACGATTCAGGTCGATCCGGCCCGTTTCAACCGCATGGATGCCGGGCACCCGCCGACCACCGCCACCACATGGCAGCACGATCCGCAGCATCGCCGCGGCGCGCCCTATGTCGATGCGGCGAGCCGCGCGCGCTTTGACAGGCCTCTTGCCGGTTCGGCCGACGAGCGCCGCCAGTTCCGATTTGCCGCGCCGCCGGTGGCCGCGGTGCCGGCGGCGCCCGCGGCGCCCGCAGTGCAGGTCTTTCGAGGCGCGCCCAACGTCCCGGCAGCGCCGCCGGCACGGATGCCGACCGCGTTCGATGCCGCCGCGCGCGGTCCTCAGGCGCAGGTCGAGATACAGCGCGGCCTGCAAAGCCGCCAAGCGGCCGTCGCGCCGGTCGTGGCGCGCCCTGCTGCTCCCGTCGTGGCACGGCCCGCGGCGCCGCGCCCTGCGGCGGCGCCGCAGCGGCCCGCGCCTCCTCAGTCACAACCGCAGCCGCAGCCGGGAGGGCGCCGCCCATGAGCGGCTTGCGTCAAGCCCGCGTTCTGGCCCTGTGCGGCGTCGCGGCCCTCATCTTTGCGCCGTTGGCGCATGCGCGGGCCTTTCCATCACCCGACGCCGCGATCGATGCCCTGGTCGCGGCGGTCCGCGCCGACAATCCGCGCGCCATCGAAGGTGTGCTGGGGACGGACAGCGGCGCGCTTGTCGAATCGGGTGACGCCGTATCAGACAAGGCCGATCGCGCCGCCTTCGTGAAACTCTACGACGCAAAGCACGAGATCGAGCGGAACGGCGCCGCGGTCACGCTCGTGGTCGGGAGCGACAATCGGCCGTTTCCGATCCCGTTGCACGAAGTGAAAGGGCGTTGGCTCTTCGACCTTTCCGTCGCGCGGGAGGGCATCTTGAACCGGCGCGTCGGCCGTAACGAGCTCAACGCGATCGAGGTCTGCCGCGCCATCGTCGAGGCCGAGCGCGACTATGCGAGCGGCAATCGCAACGGCGTCGCCGAATACGCCGCGAAATTCATGAGCGATCCCGGCAAGAGGAACGGGCTCTATTGGCCGACCGACGCGGGCGAGCCGCAAAGCCCGCTGGGCCCTCTTGTCGCGACCGCGCGTGCCCAAGGCTATAACGGCCACCACGAGCCCTATCACGGCTATTTCTACAAGATCCTGCTGCGCCAAGGGCCGCACGCGCCGGGCGGGTCGCGCGACTATGTCGTGAAAGGGCACATGATCGGCGGCTTCGCCATCGTGGCCTGGCCGGCGAAATGGGGTGATTCAGGCGTCATGACGTTCCTGGTCGATCAAGGCGGCGTCGTGATGCAGCGCAACCTGGGCCCCAACTCGGCCCGCGTCGCGGCCGCGATGACGCGCTATGATCCTGACGCCGGCTGGAAACCGGCGGAAGCGGCGCCCGCGAAATAGGGCGCGGATGGAGAGCGAGATGGTGGCGATCAAGGGCATGGCGCATTTCAGCATCGCGGTGAGCGATCTGGAGAAGAGCATAAAGTTCTATTGCGATATCGTCGGCTGCAAGCATGTCAACACGACGCCGGACAAGAAGCTCGCCTTCATCGACGCGGGCGGCGACTGCCTCATCCTGGTGCGGCACAAAGGGCCGGTGAACGCCTCGCTCGACGACCATAACGGCGTGCATCATTCCTTCATGGTCGCGAGCCAGGACTATAAGCCAGCGCTCGACAATCTGCGCGCGCACGGCGTCGAAGTCTTTTTCGAAGAGGACCGCCAAGGCGGCGTCGTCAACGGGCCGCGTGCCTATTTCCGCGATCCGGACGGCACCGTGCTCGAATATATCGACCGCACCAGCTACGCCGGCGACAAGCTGCACCAATAGCGGCCTGCAAGGATGCCTGAAGGGAACGCCATCGGCCAGCCGCTTCGGCGCAAAGAGGATTTGCGGCTTCTCACCGGCGCGGGACGGTTCAGCGCCGACGCGGCGGCGCCGGGCCAGACCTATGCGGTGATGGTCCGCTCGCCCCATCCGCATGCGCGGATCGTGGCGATCGATGCGGCGGCGGCGCTCGCAATGCCGGGCGTGCTTGGCGTGTTCACCGGCGCCGATTGTCGCGCCGACAATCTGAAGCCGATTCCCCATTCGCCGGTGCCGTCGACGAAATACGATCTTAAGCTCACCGCACCCGGCGGCGGCGCGGTGCGCTTCATCGGGCCGCACCACATCCTGCCGCTTGATCGTGCGCGGCACGTGGGCGAGGCCGTCGCGATGGTGGTGGCCGAGACCGAGGCCCAGGCGCTTGATGCCGCCGAAGCCGTCGCGGTCGAGTACGAGGTGCTTCCCTTTGTCCTCGATGCCGAGGGGGCGCTGGCGCCGGGCGCCCCATCGGTGTGGGACGAGCTGCCCGGCAATCTCGTGGTCGAGACCGAGTTCGGCGACCGGTCCGCCACCGAGCGCGCGTTCGCGGCCGCCGATCGCGTCGTGCGGCTCGACTATCACGTGAACCGCGTCACCGCGGTCGCGATCGAGCCGCGCGCGGCGCTTGCCGTTTGCACCGAGCCGGGCGGCCATCTGACGCTTTATGCGCCGACCGGCGGCGCGGTGCGCCAGAAGCACGAGCTCGCCGGCGTTCTGGGCGTCGCGCCCGATGCGCTGCGCGTCCTTACCTGCGATGTCGGCGGCAATTTCGGCTCCAAGAACCGGCCCTTTGTCGAGTACGCGCTGGTGATGTGGGCGGCGCGAAAGCTGGGGCGTCCGGTCAAGTTCACGGCGTCGCGCGCGGAAGCGCTCCTCACCGATTATCAGGGACGCGATCTCGTCACCGAGGCCGAATTGGCGCTTGGCGCCGACGGCCGGTTCCTCGGCTTCCGCGCCATCAACACGAGCAATGTGGGCGCGCGCTGCGTGTCGCTGTCGCCGCTGGGCAAGGGTTCGGCGCTCGTGACCGGCACGTACGACATCCCGGCGGCGCATCTGACGGCCCGTGCCGTCTTTACCAACACCATGCCGACCCAGGCCTATCGCAGCTCCGGCCGGCCCGAAGTGACCTTCATCATCGAACAGCTCGCAGACAAGGCGGCCGACGCGCTGGGGATCGACCGGGTCGCGTTGCGCCGGCGCAATCTCGTTCGGGCCGACGCCATGCCCTACACCAATGCGCTGGGCGTGCGCTACGACAGCGGAACCTACGAGGCGAATCTCGACCTTGTCGGACGGCTCGCGGACTGGTCCGGCTTTGCCGCGCGGCGGGAGGCCGCCCGGTCCCGTGGGCGCCTTCTCGGCCGCGGCATCGCGAGCTATGTCGAATCCTCGATCGGCCAGCCCAAAGAGCGCGCGGAGATCACGGTTCGCCCAACCCGCGCCGTCGATGTCGTGATCGGCACCCAGCCAAGCGGGCAGGGGCATGAGACGAGCTTTGCCCAGGTGATCTCGGACCTTTTGGGCGTGCCGGTCGAGACCGTCAACATCATCATGGGTGACACCGACGTGGTGAGCGTCGGCGGCGGTTCGCACTCCGGCCGCTCGATGCGGCACGCGGCGACCGTGTTCACCAAGGCGGCTTCGGCCCTTATCGAAACCGGCCGGCGCATCGCCGCTACCCTTCTCGACGTGGCGCCAACCGACGTGACGTTCGCCGACGGGCGCTTTGCGGCACCGCGCCGCAACCTGAGCTTCGATCTCTTCGAGCTCGCCGAGGCCGCCCAGAACGCGCATTATCCCGAGCCGCTCGCGGCGGCAGCCGACAACGAGATGCACGATCCCGTGTTCCCCAACGGCGCCGCCGCCTGCGAGATCGAGATCGATCCCGAAACCGGCGCGCTCGAGATCACGCGCTATGCCACGGTCGACGATGTGGGGCGCTGCATCAACCCGCTGATCGTTCACGGCCAGACGCACGGCGCGATCGCCCAGGGCGTTGGGCAGGCGCTTATGGAGGACTGTACGCTCGACCCCGGGACGGGCCAGCCGCTCGCCGGCTCGTTGATGGATTACGCGATGCCGCGCGCCGACCGGCTTCCCTCGTTCCGCGCCGAGATCGTCGAAGTTCTGTCGCCGACCAATCCGCTCGGCATCAAGGCGGGCGGCGAGGGCGGCACGACACCCGCGCTCGCCGTGGTGGCAAGCGCGATCCTCGATGCGCTGGCGCCCTTGGGCGTGCGCGAGGTTCCCATGCCCGCGAGCCCCTATGCGCTGTGGCGAGCCATACGCAACGCGAAGGCGCATCCGGCGCACTGATGGCGGCACCACCCAAGCTGCGGTTTGCCGTGGCGCTTGCCGCGGTGACCTTGATCAGTCCGCTCGCGGTTCATCTCTACCTTCCCTTGCTGCCCGATATACGCCTCACGTTCGGCGTCTCGGCGGCTTTGGCGGAATTGAGCTTCACCATCACGCTGGCCACCATGGCGGTCGCGACGCTTGTTTATGGCAGCTTGTCGGATCGGTTCGGGCGCCGTCCCGTGCTGCTCTCCGGGCTTGCCCTGTTCTTGGCCGGCAGCGTGGTTTCGGCGCTGGCGCCGTCGATCGAGGCGCTGATCGCGGGACGGCTCGTGCAGGCCGTGGGCGCCGCCTGCGGTACGACGATCACGCGGACCATGGCACGCGACGCCTATGGCGCCGACCGGCTGGTCAAGGCGATCGCCTATCTGACGATGGCCTATACGCTCGGGCCGATGGTGGCGCCTCCCGTGGGCGGCTATATCGACGACCGTTTCGGCTGGCGCGGCGTCTTCGGGTTTGCGCTCCTGGCGAGCAGCGTGATTGCCGCCGCGGCGTTCTTTGTGCTCCACGAGACGAAGGGGCGGGGCGAGACGCGCCGGGGCGGCGGGGTGTGGCACGATTACTGGTCGCTCTTCGCGAATGTCCGATTTTCCGCGTTCGTGCTGCAATCGGGA
>DATJLY010000054.1:0-5408 GCA_035509095.1 Allostellaceae bacterium
CCGCAAGCTCAAGGCGGTTTGCGCCGTGCTCGAGGACGCGAGCGCCAGCGCCAACGAGCGTGCAAACGCCGAGGCGTTGAAGGAACGTCTCGAGCGTCAGCTTCGCACGGCTGGAGTCCCCGAAGGTGATTGGAGCGACACGGTGTTCCGGCTGGGACGGATGGTTCGCGTGATCGGCCAAGGCGCGTCCCGTCCGGCGCGTCAGGGAGATTGGACCGACCACGCTTTCCGGATCGGACGCATGCTGCGCCGCGGCCTCAAGACGATGAAGGCGAAGGACTAGAGAATGGCGATGGCGCCGGCCGCTAATTCGGTGACCGAGGCCAGCTTCATTGAAGCGCCGCGCGACGCGCTTCTCAGCGCCCTCTATGCCTATTGGAACAAGGCGCGCGGCACGCGTCGGATGCCGTCCCGCTCCGATATCGATCCGGTCGAGATCCCGAAGCTGCTTCCGCATATCCTGATGTACAACGTAATGCCGGACGGGGGCTTCACCATCCGCCTCGTCGGGGAGGCCGTTGCCGACTTTGTCGGGCGCAACGCGACCGGCGAGCCTGCCGGCGCGGTCATGACGCCGCGCGCGGCCGAGGTGACGATCGCGATCCTTCGCGCCGTCGTGACCGAGCGGATGCCGAAATTCCGCGCCGGCAAGGCCCACTGGTACGAGGAGAAGAGCCATCGCGACTTCGAGGCGTGCTTCCTGCCGCTCTCGAGCGACGGCGAGACCGTCGACATCATCCTCGGCGGTGTCCGGTTTCCGCTCTAGCCTCCACGCCCGGCTTGCCAAGGCGGGGAGCGCGGTGCGACCTTGGCGAAATGGGTTGGGGGACAGGCGACGATGTTTGCAAGCGAACTGGTCGCGACGTCGACGACGGCACGCATGGTTGTCGGGGCGGCACGCATCATCATGGGCGGCTCGTTCATCTATTATGGGCTGAGCAAGCTTCTGGCGATCCAGGGCATCATAGCCTTCATCGGCCTGAAGCTGCCGATGCCGACCCTCGTGTTCTGGCTCGCCGTGGTGATCGAAGCCGGCGGCGGCGCGCTTCTCGTCGTGGGCTACAAGACGCGCTGGATCGCGGGATGGTACGCGTTCTATTGCGTCTTCACGGCGCTCGTCTTTCATACCAATTTCGCCGCGATGCCGATCCGCGATCATTTCTTCTCGAATCTGGTGATGGCCGCGGGGTTCCTGTGCCTGGTGGCCGCGGGCCCCGGGCTTTGGGCGATCGACAATCAGCGCACGCCGATGTGACCGGCGCGGGGAGGGGACAATGAAGATTGGGCGGCGTCTGTTGCTCGGAGCGGCGGCCTCGGCGATCGCTGCGCCTTTCGTGCGGACGAGCCGCGCCGCCGAACAAGTGGGCGTCGTGCTGCCGCTCGGATTCAGCATCGATTTCTTCGACGCGATGAATGCCTATTCGGGCGGTCATTACGCGCGGGAAGGCATCGATGCGAAAGTGATCGGCGCCAATACCGGCGTGCAGATGACCCAGCTTGTCGTGTCGGGGCGCGCCGTGTTCGGCCGTGGCTCGCCGCCTGATCAGGTGCGAGCCGTCGCGGCGAAGCAGCCTTCGCCCATCTCCATCGCCACCATCTGCCAGGGCTGCAATTTTCGCGTCTTCAGCCTCGCCTCGAAGCCGGTCCACGAGCCCAAGGATTTCAAGGGGAAGACCGTGGGGCTCATCACCGCGGCATCGCCGACCGGCATCTATCTCGATGTGATGCTGGCGCAGGCGGGGCTTGGGCCGGACGATGTCGTCCGCCAAGTGACCGGCGGAACGCCGGGCGCCTTCGAGATCCTGAAGCAGGGGCGTGTCGATCTCTTCCTCTCGACCCTGGCGGTCGAGGTCGCGCTGAAACGCGCCCAGGCGCCGGTCCTCGTATGGAACCCGGATAAATACCTCCCGCTTCCGGGCCAGAACTATCTCGCAATGCCGGACACGATTGCCGCCAAGCCCGACCTGGTGATGCGCTTCCTGCGCGCGATCAAGGCATCGGCCGAGGAAATGATAAAGGGGCCGATGGCCCCGCTCGTCACCCGCGCCGCCAAGGATTTCGAAATCCCGAGCGCCGCGGACCTCGACGGCAACGTCGCCTTTCTCGAGACGGCTATAAGCGAGATGTGGCTGTCCGAAGGGCGCCAGAACTTGCTCTTGAACCTGCCGCAGCGCTGGGAAGCGGGCGTCAACGCGCTCCATGCCGCCAAGCTGGTTCAGGGCGTGGTCGACCCGGCGGTCCTCTACACCAATAAATTCATCGCCGAGGTGATGAAGAGTTAGCCCGGGTCTGACGCTGTTATTTTATCCGGGTAACAGTGGCTTGCGGGCGGTTCCTCAGGGGCCGGACGAGGGGTACCGGGCGCTTTCCGGCGAGCGTTCTCCCAAGCGGCGTAAGCTTGCAGACGAGCCATCCGGGTTTCAGCGGGTTGTTGAACCAGGGCTCGGCCCAGCCTTGCTCCAAGCAAGCCCGAACGGTGCGGGGATCGATTTGCTGACCGGCCTCGTCAAAGAGAGGCAGCTTGCCGCCGGGCTGATCGAGCCCGCGCCGCAGGAACGCGCGCTGGGCCGGCGTGGGCAGTCTTCGCACTGCGGATGCGTCGTCCATCATGTCCCCCATTCCCACCATCTTCTCTATAATCCTGTTAACAACCGGCCCGCCAGAGAAGCGTGGCGCCGCCATTGAACCCGGAAGCGATGAAGAGTTTCTTTGTCTATGTCACCGCGGCGGACGCGGCCGAGGCGGAGCGCATCGGCCGGACGGCCGTGGGCGAGCGCCTTGCCGCGTGCGCCAACATCCTCGATGGCATGCGCAGCCTTTATTGGTGGCAGGGGCGGCTCGAAGAAGCGCAGGAGACGGTGCTGATCCTCAAGACCACGAACGAGCGGCTGGACGCGCTGATTGCGCGGGTGCGCGCACTTCATTCCTACGATTGCCCGTGCATCGAGGCGCTCGAGGTGGTCGCTGGGAATCCGGACTACCTCGCCTGGCTCGCGCGCGAAACGCGACCTGCCGAGGGCCAACCATCGTGACGGCCCATTCCTCACGCCTGGCGGTCCTGTTCGCCAATCTTGGACACTTCATCACCCATGGCGTGATGCTGCTCTACCCCACGGTGGTGCTCACCCTGGGCGCGGAGTTCCATCTGGGCTGGGGCGCGCTGATGTGGCTATCGGTGCCGGGGACCGTGCTTTATGGCTTGGCGGCGCTGCCGGCGGGATGGCTCGGCGACCGCTGGAATGCCGAATGGATGATGGTCCTGTTCTTTCTCGGCAGCGGCGTCGGCTGCGTCGCGACGGCGCTTGCGTCCTCGCCCGCAGGCATCGCGGTCGGACTCGCGCTCACCGGCCTGTTCGGCTCGATCTATCACCCCGTCGGCACGGCCTGGCTGGTGCGCAACGCGGTGAATCGCGGCCGCATGCTGGGTTGGAACGGCATCTTCGGACAGGCGGGGGTCGGCGCGGGACCGCTTGCGGCCGGGGCGCTGGCGACGGCCTTTGGCTGGCGCGCCGCCTTTCTAGTCCCGGGGGCTTTGTGCGTCGCGTGCGGTTTGGCGCTGATGCTGCTGGTGCGGGTAGGCGCCGTTGCGGCGACACGCACCGACCGCCGGCCGCAGCCCGAGCCTGACCGCGGCGACGCGCGGCGTGCTTTCGCGCTTCTCTCCATAACCATGCTTTGCTCGGGCATCGTCTTTCAGGCCATGACGTCGGCGCTGCCGAAGCTGTTCGCGGACCGCCTCGCCGACGTCACGGGCGGCGGCCTGGTCGGCACCGGCGGGCTGGTGAGCCTCGTCTTCGTCGTGAGCAGCCTCTTTCCTCTGCTGGGCGGCTATCTCGCCGATCGGTTCAGCATGAAGCTCGTCTATGTGCTGGCCTGGGCGGCGGAGATACCGATCCTCGCCGCAGCGATCGGACTCTACTCGACGCCGCTACTCGCCGTCACGATGTGCGCCTTCTGCATGCAGTCGATCGCGACGCCGGTCGAGAACAGCCTGCTCGCCCGCTACACGCCCGGCCGGTGGCGGGCGACGGCGTTCGGCGCGAAATTCGTGCTGTCGCTGGGCGTAAGCGCGCTGGGCGTGCCGCTGGTGGCGACGGTCTATGACCGAACCGGCGGCTTCTCGTGGCTCTTCGTGATCCTGGCGGCATTGGCCGCGATCGCGGTGGCGGCAGGATCGTTCCTGCCCTTGGACCGCGCGCCGGCGCTGGCGCCGGCCGAATAAGTCAGTTCGACGCGGCGAGGCCGCGCTCGAGGTCGGCGATGATGTCGGGCTCGCTCTCGATGCCGATCGAGAGCCGCACCACGTCGGGCCCGGCGCCTGCGGCCACTTGCTGGTCTTCGGTCAATTGGCGGTGCGTTGTCGAAGCCGGGTGAATGATCAGCGAACGCGTGTCGCCGATATTGGCAAGATGGGAGAGCAGCTCGACGCTTTCGACAAGCTTCACGCCGGCGGCATATCCGCCCTTGAGACCAAAGGTGAAGACCGAGCCGGCGCCCTTCGGCAGGTATTTTTGCGCGAGCGCGCGATAGGGGCTTGAGTCGAGGCCGGCATAGGAAACCCATGAAACGGCCTTATGCCGCTCGAGATACCGCGCCACCGCAAGCGCGTTGGCGCAATGACGCTCCATCCGCAGCGGCAAGGTTTCGATGCCGGTGATGGTCAGGAACGCATTCATCGGCGCCATGGTGGCGCCAAGATCGCGCAGTCCGACCGCATGGCCTTGCACGGTGAAGGCGAGATCGCCGAACGTCTCGTAGAAACGTAGCCCATGATACGCGGGCTCCGGCTCGGTCAAGGACTTGAACTTGTCGTTCTGGGCCCAGTCGAACCGGCCGCTGTCGATCACCGCGCCGCCCATGGCGTTACCGTGCCCGCACAGGAACTTCGTCGTGGAATGGACGATGAGGTCGGCGCCCCATTCGAAGGGCCGGCACAGATAGGGCGTGGCGAGCGTGTTGTCGACGATGAGCAGCACGCCGGCGGCGCGCGCGATCTTGGCGATCGCTTCGAGATCGGTGATGACGCCGCCCGGATTGGCAAGGCTCTCGATGAAGATCGCCTTCGAGTGAGGCGTCAGCGCGCGATGAAAATTCTCGGGATCGCCCGGATCGACGAAGCTCGCGTGCCAACCGAATTTCTTGAAGCTGCGTCCGAACTGCGTGATCGACCCGCCATAGAGCCGGTTGGACGCGACAAAATGATCGCCCGGCTCCATGAACGCGAAGAAGGCAAGCATCTGCGCGGCGTGGCCCGTGGCGGTGCAAATCGCGCCGCGTCCGCCTTCAAGGCTCGCAAGCCGCTCCTCGAGCACCGACACGGTGGGATTGCCGATACGGGTATAGACGTAGCCATAAGTCTGGAGGTTGAACAGCGAGGCTGCGTGGTCGGCATCGTCGAATACATAGGC
>DATJLY010000055.1:0-3854 GCA_035509095.1 Allostellaceae bacterium
TTCCCGCGCTCGTGCCTTCATTGCGCCGATGCCCAGTGCGTCACCGTGTGCCCCACCGGTGCGAGCTATAAGCGCGCCGAGGATGGCATCGTGCTCGTCGACGAGGCTTTGTGCATCGGCTGCCAGCTTTGTGCCTGGGCCTGTCCTTATGGCGCGCGCGAGCTCGATACGGTCGCCGGCGTGATGAAGAAATGCACCTTGTGCGTCGACCGCATCTACAACGAAGCTTTGGCGGAAGCCGATCGCATCCCGGCCTGCGTGCGCACCTGTCCGGCCTCGGCGCGGCATTTCGGCGATCTCGGGGACCCCGGATCCGCGGTGTCGCGGCTCGTGGCCGAGCGCGGCGGTTTCGATCTCATGCCCGAGATGGGATACGCGCCCACCAACAAATATCTGCCGCCGCGCCGACGCGCGACCAACACGCCGGTGGTGGAGTTGCCCGACGCTGTGCCGGGCGGCGGCTTTCTCGGCTGGCTTGACCGGTTGCTCAGCGGCTAGACGTGCGGCCGGCCTCATCGCTCATCGTGTTCACCACCCTGACGGGTGCCGGATACGGGCTGCTGTTCTGGCTCGGGATCGGCGCGGGGCTGGGCATGTTGCCGCGCGGCCGCGGGTTCGCGGCGGCGGCGTTGGGCACCGCGCTCCTCGCCCTTGCGGCGGGGCTTCTCAGCTCGGTAGGCCATCTCGGCCGGCCCGAGCGCGCCTGGCGGGCCTTGTCGCAATGGCGCAGCTCGTGGCTGTCGCGCGAAGGGGTGATGGCGCTCGCGTCCTTCGTGCCCGCTCTCGCCTTCGCCTATGGCTCGATCGCGGACGGCCGCGTGTGGCAAGCGGCGGCCTTCATCACGGCAGCTTTCGCCGCAACGACGGTTTTCTGCACCGCCCAGATCTATCGCAGCTTGCGGCCGGTGGCGCAGTGGAACTTGGGGCTCGTTCCCGCCAACTTCCTGGCCCTTGCCGCGATGTCGGGCGCGCTTTGGCTCACGGCATTCGTGGCGATCTTCAGCCCTCAATCCGTGCCGGCATACCGGCTCGCGATTGCGACCATCCTCGTGGCGTCGGCGATGAAGCTCGCCTATTGGCGACGCATCGGCCGCGAGATCGGCGCCAGCACGGTCGAAAGCGCCACCGGACTTGGCGCGCTCGGCCGGGTACGGCCGTTCGAGGCCCCGCATGTCTCGGAGAACTATCTGCTCAAGGAAATGGGCTTCGCGGTCGCGCGCAAGCATCGCGATCGGCTACGGCGGATTTCGTTCGAGCTCGCTTTCGTCGTGCCGCTGCTGCTGATGCTGTTGGCCTTGGCCGAGACCGGGGCCGTCCGTGTGGCGGTCGCGATCCTCGCGCCGCCTTTGGCAACCGCTGGCGTGGCGGTCGAGCGTTGGCTCTTCTTCGCCGAGGCAAAGCATACCGTCACGCTTTTCTACGGCACGGCGGAGGCATGATCGGCCGCGGCACGACGGTGAGCCGGACCTGGGTAATAGCCTCGGTCATGGCGATGATGTTCATGATCGCGATCGAAGGCACGATCGTCGCGACGGCCATGCCGACCATCGTCGGCGCGCTCGGCGGGTTCGACCTCTTTAGCTGGGTCTTCACCGCCTATGTCCTGACCCAGGCGGTCACGATCCCGATCTATGGCCGGCTCGCCGACATCTATGGCCGCAAGACGATCCTGTTCGTGGGCATGGGCGTGTTCCTGGCGGCATCGCTTTTTTGCGGCCTCGCGCCCGGGATGTTTGCGCTCGTGCTGTGCCGCGCCGGGCAGGGTGTCGGAGCCGGCGCCTTGCTGCCGGTCGGCATGACTCTGGTGGCCGATCTCTATCCGCCGGCGGAGCGGGCAAAGATCCAGGCCTATGTATCGAGCGTCTGGGTCATCGCGGCGATCATCGCGCCGATGATCGGCGCGTTCCTGGTCGCGCATGCGAGCTGGTCGACCGTGTTCTGGATCAATCTGCCGCTCGGCCTTCTCGCCTGGGGCATGCTGGCCGCGACGTTGCAAGAGCAGCGGTCGCGGCGCACGCACCGCATCGACTATCTCGGCTCGATCCTGATGGTGATGGGATCCGGTTCGCTGATGTTCGTTCTCGTCGAGGCATCGACGCTCCACCTCGCGACCATCATCGTGATCGGAGGCTGCTCGATCGCGATCCTGATCACGCTTCTCGTCCACGAATTCCGCGTCCGCGAGCCGATGCTGCCGCTCGCCTTGTGGCGCAACCGTCTGGTGGTGGGCGGCAACCTCGTCAACCTGCTGATCGGCGCGATCCTCATGGGCATCACCGCGTTCCTGCCGCCCTATGTGCAGGGCGTGATGAACCGGAGCGCGCTCACCGCCGGCTTCATGCTGACGGCGATGTCCGCGAGCTGGCCCACCGGAAGCGCCATCGCGGGCCAGATCATGCTGCGCACCTCCTATCGTGCGACGGCGGTCGCGGGCGGCGTCTTCGTTATCGCGGGCAGCTTGCTGCTCGTCTTCATCGCACCCAATCGCAGCACCCTATTCGTCGCGTTCGCGGCGCTGGTGACGGGGTTCGGCATGGGCCTCGCCAATAACAGCTTCCTGGTCGCGGTGCAGTCGAATGTCGAGGCCGAGGATCGCGGCGTCGCCACCTCGTCGATCGTGTTCATGAGGATGATCGGGCAGTCGCTGGGCACCGCCGTGTTTGGCGGCATCGTCAATGCCGGATTATCGTCCCGCATCGCCGGCGCGGGCCAGGACATCGTCGACCGCATCCTGACGCCCGCCTTCCGTCAGAGCCTGCCGATCGACGAGCTGCGCGGGCTCATGGTCGAGTTCGGCGCGGCGCTTCACAACGTCTTTCTGATCAATCTCGGATTGGCGGTCGCGCTCTTTGCGAGCTGCCTGATCCTGCCGCCCGGATTGAGCCCGATCCGTCCGGCACGCGACGCGGCTAGTCCGCTGCCGCCGAGACGCGTTGGCCAAGATGCTTCAAGCAGCGGTCGACCCATAGACGGTTGAGCTTTTCCTGCACCGCATTCTGGCCAAGCCGGTCGTGCAGCACATGGAAATCGACCCGGTCGAGCGCCTGGTCCTGGTTGAAGCATGAGAAGACCACGGTTTCGGCGCCGGTCGCTGGGTCCTTTTGGACTTGCAGGCACTGCGCGCAGATTTCCTTCATCATGCATTGCATCGGCGAATTGACCGAGGCGATGGCGCGGTGGTCGGGCTTCAGGTGCGCCGCCAGCACGCCGTGCCGCGCACGCGCGACCGCACCCATCATCACGTCGGAGCCGATCACGACGAGCCGGTCGCAGGCGCCGAGCGGTATCGTTTGCGGGCCAAGCCGCCCTTCGCCATAGGCCACCATGGCGTCGACGATGTTGCCGACGAAGCTCCGGTCCTGCGGCCGCGAAGGCGAAAAGCCCGGCGCCTCGTCGCAGCACCAGATGACGACGTCGGCGGCGCGCTCGATCTCCTCCTCCTTGTAGCGGTCGGAGATCCGCTTGTAGCCGGCGAAATAGAGGACCCGCGAGAAATTCGCCCGCAAGGTCTGCCCGATCGAGAACAGCACGGCATTGCCCAGCCCGCCGCCGATCAGCACCACGGTCTCGCCGCCGGGCGTTTCGGTCGGCGTGCCGGTCGGCCCCATCAGCACCACCGGCTCGCCAGGCTTCAGAAGCGCGCAGAGATCGGATGACCCGCCCATCTCCAGCACGATGGTCGAAAGGAGCCCTTTCTCGCGGTCGACCGACGCGCCGGTGAGGGCCAGCCCTTCCATCGCCAACGTCGTCCCGTCGATCCGGGCGGCGTTCGCCTCGAAATTCTGCAGCCGATAGAACTGTCCGGGATGGAAGGCGCGCGCGGCCTGCGGCGCGCGAACGACCACCTCGACGAT
>DATJLY010000056.1:0-2555 GCA_035509095.1 Allostellaceae bacterium
GGGCCGTCGGCGATCAGCAACCTCAGGCAGCGGGACACGGAAGCACCACTTCCAGCTCGGCTCCACCGTCGCGCGCGCCGTCGAACCTCAGCCAACCGCCCAGCGCGTCGGCGCGTTCACGCATGCTCCGCAGGCCGAAACCCTCCGGTGCTTTCAGGCCGTCCCGATCCCGGATCCCGCAGCCGTCATCGACGACGCGGAGTACGACGCCAGCATCGGCGCGCCTCAAGGAGACGATCACATTCCGCGCGCCGCCGTGCCGCGCCGCGTTGGCGATCGCCTCTCGCGCGATTCGAGTCAGGTGTCCCCGTGCCCGCGGACCGACATCGGCCTCCGGCTGTGCGTCGACCGCAATCGCGATGTCGAACCGCCCTCGCAGTTCATGAGCGACTGCCTCCAGTGCCTCGTCGATGGTTGCTCCTGCAGGATTCGAGAGCTCGGAGATCGCATGGCGCGAGATTGCCAGCGCTCGTTTCGCCGCGATCACGACTGGATCGTTCTCGTGCACCTGGCCGGCAAAGTTTCGTACATGCGCCGCGATGAAAGCCAGGTCCTGGGCGAGTCCGTCGTGCAGATCGCGCGCCACCCGCTCGCGCTCGGCGAGCACCGCACCCCTGCCCAGACGAGCGCACAATCGGAGTTCCTCCCGAACCGCCGCGATCAGGAGGAGGGCGAAACCGAGCGCGCGAAGCCCATCGCCGACCGTGACCTGCGTGGTAGGCACCGACCCGAGCGAGAGCAGGCAGAAGCCGGCGGCCGCCAACAGGATCGCGGCAAGCGCCAGCAACATCGCGCCACCGCCAGGCGCGGCGCGACGCCGCCGCGTGAACCCAACCGCGGCCGCGATCAAGAACCCCGCCTTGACGGCAACGACTAGGAATCCGACCGGATGCGAGAGAAGCGATGAGTAGCCCCCTTCGGAGCTCGTCTCCCCGATGAGTCGGTCAGCCAGCAGAGCGCCGACCAACGCCGACCCCAGCACGGTGACGCTGATCAGCCCGAAAGCGGTCGCGATCACCCGGCGGTGCGGCAGTACGCGCTCGGGCGGGAGGAACGCCGCGGCGGCGATGATCCCACCGATGAGCGGTTGCGAGCACAGCCCGGCGGCGACAAAATCCGCGTCCGCGTGCAGGGCGAATACCGCTGGCAACGCGTTCACGGCCAAGTTGTCGAGGCCGAGCGCCGCCACACCGAGGGCGAGAAGCAAGTCTCGGTAACGGCGCGAGTGCATGAACTGTGCTCGCAGCAGCCACGCGGCGGCAAACGCGAACAGCGTCATCATCGTCTCGAGCGCTGCCCGGAGCGTGGCCGCTTGGTAGGAGGCGCGGCCGAGGACCACCGAGACGGCTACTGCGGCGCATCCCGCCAGGAGCAGAAGCAGCGATTGTGCGCCCGTCGAGAAGACGAGTGCACGAGCGTCGACGTGCACTGACGCGGGCGCGCCGCGGCGCGACACCGACTGGCGGCCCGCGGCTCCGACGCCGGTGCCTAGCGTGCCGGCGCTGAAAAATGCATTCTCGTCCCCGGCGGCTCGCGCCGCCGCAATTCTCTCGATACTGCTCACTTCGGTCCCGGTCCTTCGCTTATCTTGCGTCCCCGGTAGTTAACGGCAGATTGCGTGGAGTTTTTTAGTGTTAGCTGGTGCATATCGGAGCGCCAGTCCGGCCGCGCGTTCAATCCCCTGAACGCAGTATTGGGTCGGATCGATCATTGACCGCGTCGAGTCGCGCGGCAAGACTGCCATCCAGAGACAGAGCGAAGGCATGAGCCTTCGCAGGGGGTTGGCGAGGCGCGGGGGCGCGCTTCGAGCTTCTTCGGAGGTCCGTCATGCGAGTCTTCGCGACGCCTCGCCACAGGCCAGGAAGGGTTCGACACGTGATCACAGAAGCACTAGCGTCGGCTCCCGCAACAATCGGGTTCCGACGCAAGCCCCGACTCGACGAGTCAAGCCAGCAGCGCGAAAAGACCCGCATGGCGGTTGCGCGTGCGAAGGAGGGCGATCGCGACGCGATCAGGTTCCTCTATGTGACCTACTCGCACAACGTGTACGGCTACGTGCGTTCGATCGTCCGGGACGACCACGAGGCCGAGGACGTGACCCAGCACGTGTTCGCCCGGCTCATCACCGCGCTGCCGAGGTATGACGACCGTGGCGTGCCGTTCTATGCCTGGCTGCTGCGCATGGCTCGGAACCTCGCGATCGACCACATCCGCGCGAACCGGTTCAGCCCAGTGCAAACCGCCGTCGATTTCGAGCCGGCAAGCTCGGAGGGCGAGTTCGATCGTGCGGAGGCGGTGCGAGCAGCGCTCGCGACGCTTCCCACCGAGCAGCGGGAGGTGGTAGTCCTCCGCCTCATCCTGGGCTTCTCCGCGAGCGAGATCGCCGATCGAACGGGACGCACCGAAAGCTCCGTGCACGGTTTGCAGCATCGGGGTCGGCGCGCGCTCCGGCGCGCGCTCGAGGAACTCGAGTCCACCCCGTGCGCGCGCGACGCCGGGCGCATGGCGGCCTGACTGCCCGCGTGCGATGACGTCGCGTAGAACACATGTATCGC
>DATJLY010000057.1:0-2873 GCA_035509095.1 Allostellaceae bacterium
CCAGGCGGCGCAGGCCATCGATCAGCCGCGGCGCGACGTCCGTCTTGCCGATGATGCCGATGATGCCGCACATCGCTCGCCTCCTCGCGGGCGCGCCCATCTCACAAAGTGCTTGTGTAATTCCTCGGACCCGCGCGCAGCAAGACCGGACAGGAACGGTAGGGGTCGGCCCGCTCCGTGTCGTTAAATTAGTTCATTATTAAAGGCTGTGAGTCATCAATAGGCCATCAGGTTCGGACAGGCGTGCAACGTTCTGCTGTTTCAGACATTTAACGTAGGAACATTGCTCAAGTTTAAGACGTTTGCTGGTACGGAAGGTCTAGGCGGACCACCCGAGCGAGCCGGATGACGCACTTGAAGCCCCAGGACGCCAAGCTGCTGATCGTCGAGGACGAGGAGCTGGTCTCGCTCGACATGCGCTCGATCGTCGAGGGCATGGGGGTCGCCGTCACCGGCATCGCGCACACGGTCGACGAGGCGCTCGCCAGCATCGCGGCCGAGCCGCCGCACCTCGTGCTGCTCGACATCTCGCTCAACGGCGAGTTCGAGGGCGTCGAGCTCGCGCGCACCATCGATCGGCGCTGGGGCATCCCGGTGCTGTTCGTGTCGGGCCATCTCGGCGACAAGGCGGTCAAGGGCGTCGACGAGCTCAACACGCTCGGCTACATCGTCAAGCCCTACTATCCGATCAATCTGCGCGAAGCGGTCGAGTCCGCGATCAGCACGCTGCCCGCGCGGGCATCCACGCCGACCGGCTGAGCGCGCGCGGCGCCGGGCGCGGCGCGCAGAGGCGATGGGGCGGCTGACCGGGGTCGAACCGGCGACATTTCGGACCACAACCGAACGCTCTACCACTGAGCTACAGCCGCCATCGCCGCCATCGCGGGGCGCGCCCGGATTTACGGCCTGGGGGCGGCCCCGTCAAGTCGGCCCGACCGTGCTGCAGCGGCGCTGCGCGCCCTTGGCACCGGCGGGGTCGCGGAGCATAGTGCGCACCCATTTTCATCCACCCGGTCGACCTCGATGCTGGATATCTCGCCCGCCTTCGCCAATCTCGGCACCGAAACCGCCTTCGAGGTCCTGGCGCGCGCCAACGCGCTCAAGGCCGAGGGCAAGGACATCATCAATTTGGGCATCGGCCAGCCCGACTTCGCGACGCCGCCGCACGTCGTCGAGGCGGCGTGCAAGGCGTTGCGCGACGGCCATCACGGCTACACGCCGGCCAACGGCATTCCGCAGCTGCGCGAGGCGGTGGCGCGCGACCTGCACCGCCGCTACGGCGCCACGGTCGATCCCGGTCTGGTCCTGATCGTGCCCGGCGGCAAGGTCACGATGTTCTTCGCCATCATGATGTTCGGCCGGCCCGGGGTCGAGATCATGTATCCCAACCCCGGCTTCCCGATCTACGAGTCGACGATCCGCTTCTCGGGCGCGACCGCGGTGCCGATCCCGCTGCTCGAGGACAAGGGCTTCGCGTTCTCGGCCGACGACGTGCTATCGCGCATCACGCCGCGCACCAAGCTCATCATCATCAACAGCCCGGCCAATCCGACCGGCGGCGTCGTGCCGGTGAGCGAGCTCGAGAAGCTGGCGGCGGGGCTCGAGCGCCATCCGCACGTCGCGATCATGAGCGACGAGATCTACGGTCAGCTGACCTACGACAATCATCGTCACGCCTCGATGCTGCGCTTCGAGGGGCTGCGCGATCGTCTGATCCTGCTCGACGGCTGGAGCAAGACCTACGCGATGACGGGTTGGCGCCTCGGCTTCGGGGTGTGGCCGCGCGAGCTTTTCCCGATCGCCGAGAAGCTGGCGATCAACGACCACAGCTGCGTCAACGCGGCGGCGCAATGGGCCGGCATCGCGGCGCTCGACGGACCACAGGACGCGGTCGCCACCATGCAGCGCGCGTTCGCCGAGCGGCGCGAGATCGTGGTGCGCGGGCTCAACCAGCTGCCGGGCTGGCGCTGCGTGTCGCCGGGCGGCGCGTTCTACGCCTTCCCGAACATCACGGGCACCGGGTTCGACTCCAAGGCGATGCAGACCAGGCTTTTGGAGCAGGCCGGCGTGGCGACCATCGCGGGCACCAGCTTCGGGTCGTATGGCGAGGGCTTCTTGCGGCTGTCCTACGCCGCCGACAAGCGCGACATCGAGCGCGCGCTCGAGCGCATCGCCGCCCTGAAGCCCTGAGCGCCCTTCCCGGCTATCTTTTGGCCGCACGGTCGCCTATTTTTTGGGCGGCTGCGTGACGCCGACGCTTCGGGTCGGCGCGTCGGAGCGGCGCGTCGCCGATGCTGGCATGAGCCGTGCTAACCAAGTGCGCCAACGGCAGGCGGACCGGGATACGGGTCCGGAGACGGGAAACGTCCATGAAAAAGGTCGAAGCGGTCATCAAGCCCTTCAAGCTCGACGAGGTGAAGGAAGCCCTGCACGAGGTCGGCATCCAGGGCATCACGGTCACGGAGGCCAAGGGGTTCGGCCGCCAGAAGGGTCACACCGAGCTCTACCGGGGGGCGGAGTACGTGGTGGACTTCCTGCCCAAGGTGAAGATCGAGGTGATCTGCGAGGACAGCGTGGTGGAGCGCGCGGTGGAGGCGATCATGACCAGCGCACGCACCGGACGCATCGGCGACGGCAAGATCTTCATCTCCTCGGTCGAGGAGGTGATCCGCATCCGTACCGGCGAGCGTGGCGAAGACGCGATATAACCGGACCGAAGCATCAACCGCTTTCGGCCCTCGGCGGAAACGAGTAGAGGGACCGGCCCAGATGGACCCGCGCGGTGCGGGTCCATTCCACCCAGCCGCGACCTGCCGCCCTGCGCGGCCGGACCCAGTGCGGCACTTCTGATCAAGGACGGGGAATAACTAGTA
>DATJLY010000058.1:0-2264 GCA_035509095.1 Allostellaceae bacterium
GAGCCTCGCTTGGCGCAGCTCGAGGATCTCGCGGCGTTCGCGCGCGACCAGGACCTTGCGCGGCTCTCGTGGCGCACCGCTGGTTCTGCGCCCACGCCCGCGGCGGAACGCCGCCGCATCCAGATCGAGTTTGGCGGCATCGCGGTCGATCTTCCGCCAGACATCTTTCTTCAGGCAAGCGCCGAGGCCGATGCCGCGCTGACCCGCGCCGTGGGCGCGGCGCTCGCGGGCGCGGATCGCATCGCCGACCTTTACGCGGGCGTCGGCACCTTCGCCTTGCCGCTGGCGAAAGCGGCGAGGGTGCATGCCGTCGAGATCGACGCGGCTTCCGTCGCGGCGTTCGGTGCGGCGGTCCGGCGCGCGGGTATCGACGGCCGCCTCACGCTCGAGCGCCGCGACCTCGACGCGCGGCCGCTCGCGCCCGCGGAGCTCGCGCGGTTTGACGCCGTATTGTTCGATCCGCCTTATGGCGGCGCGCGGGCGCAGAGCACGGCCCTTGCCCGATCTGCCGTCGCGACGATCGTCGCGGTGTCGTGCAATCCCGCGACCTTCGCGCGCGATGCCCGCATCCTGGTCGATGGCGGCTACCGTCTCTTGTCCGTCCAGCCCGTCGACAGCTTCCTGTGGTCGGCGAATTTGGAGCTCGTGGCCCGGTTCGAGCGCGGCTAGGCGGGCGGCCCTGTTGCCCGGCAACCGCGGGGGATGGTAGCCTGCTCCCCGCCATGACCAGGGAGATGCCTCGTGAGCCCGGATGACCTTGCCGCCCTAAAGACGGATGCGACGCAGGAGCTGACCTTGCGGCTCGCCATCGCCGAGTACGATCGGACCCGGCCGCTCATCACGGGCCGCGTGAAGCCGCAAGGCTTCTCGCTGAAAACGACGAGCCCGCATATCGGCGTCTTCTGCAACCGGCCGCCTTACGAGGAATACGACATCACGGAGATGTCGTTCTCGATGTATGTCGCGGCCAAGGCGCGCGGCGAACCGGTGATCGCGCTGCCGATCTTCCCGCTGCGCATGGCCGTGCTGGCCTATGCCTATGTGCGGACCGATTCAGCCTATAAGAGCCCGCGCGACCTCGTCGGCAAGAAGATCGCCTCGATCGGCTATCGCTACACGGTCAATCTGTGGCTCCGCGGCATCTTCAAGGACCATTACGGCCTGTCGCCCGAGCAGGTGACCTGGGTCACCGGCGAGGAGCGTGAAGGCGCCGGCTATGTCATTCCCAAGGACGTCAAGGTCGAGGTCGTGCTGGGCCGTACGCCGGGCGAGCTGTTGCTCGCGGGCGAGGTCGACGCGGTGATCGGTCCCGAGGCGCCGCAAGAGTTCCTCGACGGCCATCCCGGCATCCGGCGCATCTTCCCTGATACCCGCGCCGAATGCTTGAGCTATTCCCGCAAGGTCGGGTTCTTCCCCGTGACCCATGTCGTTGCGATGAGCACGGCCTCATGGCGCAAGCGGCCGTGGATTTGCGAGCCGCTGCTCGATGCTTTCCGCGCGGCGCAGGATCAGTGCTACGCCTATTATTACGAGACCGCGAAGCATGTGATGTTCCCCGATCAGGTCTTCTTCCTCGAGGAGCAGCGTCGCGACTGGGGTCCCGATGCCTGGCCGCACGGCGTCGCCGCCAACCGGAAGCTGGTCGAGACGTTCGTGCGCTATGCCCACGAGCAGAACTATATCGACCGCATTCTCCCGGTCGAGGAGCTGTTCGCGGAGAACATGCTCCACACCTGATCAGCCTGCCGCCGGCGGGTGGCGGGCGGCGCGGTCGAGGAACTCTTCAAGCGCGGCGATGCAGTCCGCATCGCGGTAGATCTTGTGCTTGTTCGCCGCGATTTTGCGGCTCACGCCGGCTCGCCACGGGCCATCGCGCGCAAGACGCGCGGCGATCGCCACATACTCTTCCACCGTCTCGGCAACGGTCTCGGTGACGCCCATCCGTTGGAGAATGGCCGCGCTGTGGCGACCGCGCATAAGCGGGCCGGCCATCGTGACGATCGGCAGGTCGTAAGCCAGGCTTTCGATGGTCGAGTTGCAACCTGACCAGCCGATACTGTCGAGAAAGATGTGGCAGTGCCCCGTCGCTTTCAGGAATTCGGTCTCGCCGAGACGGGGCAGGAAGAGGCAGTACCGGTCGGCGCCGAGACCAAGGGCCGAGAAGGCCCGGTCGAGGCGGCGGCGAAACAGGTGCGTGACGGAAGTGCCGCCGCGGAATTCGATGAACACAAAGCGGCAGTCGCCCGCCTCGCGCGCGATCCGGG
>DATJLY010000059.1:0-15049 GCA_035509095.1 Allostellaceae bacterium
TGCCGGGACCGCCGCGATCGCTCAGGAGCATTGGCACGACCGCGGCCCCCATTTCGGCGGCGGCGACATTCACCATTTCGCGGATCGCGATTTCGGCCTGTGGCGCGGCGGCCATTGGTTCCACGGTCCTTATGGCGGCCGCGTGGGCTGGTGGTGGATCGTCGGAGATTCCTGGTACTTCTATCCGGCGCCCGTCTATCCCTACCCCGATCCCTATGTGCCGCCCGTCGTGACCGCGGCGCCGGTCGCGCCGGCCGGTTCATCCTACTGGTACTATTGCAGCAATCCGTCGGGTTATTACCCCTATGTGCCCGAATGCGGCGCGCCGTGGCAGCCCGTCGCTGCTGGCGCACAGGCTCCTGTGGCCGCGCCTCCCATCGTCCCGCCGCCTGCAACGCGCTAGGGAATGGGCACCAGGCAACTCCCGTTGAAACAAGGTCGGCGCCGTCGGAGGGACAAGATTCGACCTCCGACGGCGCTTAACTATATTTGCGCGGGATTTTAACAGTACTTTAGCATTGCGAACTTCCACCGACCTTCATATTGTCTCGACAGAAGAAACGTGGGAGCCCAAAGATGATGCGCCCAATCGGGGTGCGGCCGCGGCCAGGTTGGGACCGCGGGCCAACAACAGGCACCGTCGACACGATCATGGGTCGGAGGCGCTGGCGCATTCTGCAAAGCGCGCTGCCGGAGCACACGCCCGCCGAGCCCGTGCCGCTATGGATCCGGACACCTGAACAATTCGTCGACTGGCTGTCGGCGCGGGTTCGTCCCAACGATCTGCGCGCCTATTTCCTCGCACTGGACGAGATCGCGCGACAGAGCTGCGATCTTGACCTATTGCGGTTTGCCCGCAGCTATCTGGGCCGAGCCCCGAAAGTGCGCCGGGGATAGCCCCGCCTGCTGCTCGGAGGAAAGGGGGCAGGCGGGGCTGACCCACGGGGTCCATGCCCGCCAAGGGGGTCGAGCGGGCGCGTGGCGGTACCATCCGCCGAACCGAATTCGAACAAATGCGCCCCGTTGAGCCAAGTTAAATCGGGTTCATGATGCCGCATGGCCGCGCGCAGCGGCATAGCGTCGCGCCAAACGTTCCGCCACGCGCGCGCTCACGAAGGGCGTCACATCTCCGCCGAGCTGTCCGATTTCCTTGACGAAGCGCGACGAGATGAATTGAAACCGATCGGACGCCATCAAGAACACGGTCTCCACCGTCGAGTTGAGGCGGTTGTTCATTCCGGCCATCTGGAATTCATATTCGAAATCGGAGACGGCGCGCAGGCCGCGCACGATGACCGACGCATTGACCGACACGGCGAAATGCATGAGCAAAGTGTCGAAAGCACGGACCTCGATGCGGTCGCGCGTTTCCGCGTCGGCGAGATGCGCGATCTCGGTGCGCACGATCTCCACGCGCTCGTCGGTTGGAAAAAGGGGTCCCTTGCCATCGTTGCGCGCAACGCCGATGACGAGCCGGTCGACGATCTTGGTCGCTCGCAGGATGACGTCGGTATGCCCATTGGTCATGGGATCGAACGTTCCAGGATAAACACCGACGCGCAATCCGCTCATGTTTCGTTTCCTTCCAAGGAGCCATCGACGACCGACTCGCCCGCTTCGGGGAAACGAGCCGCCGACACGACGCGCTCGCCGTCATCGACCTTGAGGATGACGACGCCGCCGCTGCGGCGCCGTCTGATGCTGATGTCGGCGACCGCCACCCGGATCACCATGCCCCCGTCGGAAACCAGCATGATCTGATCGTCTTCGCCGACCGGGAAGACGGCGATCGTGTGGCCTTGTCCGCGGTCGAGGACGATGTTGTCGCGCCCCTGCCCGCCGCGCCCCGTGATCGGATAGTCGTAAGCCGAGGTTCGCTTGCCGAAGCCCTTTTCGGTGATGGTCAGAACGAATTCCTCGCGCTTTGCCAGATCGGCATATTGCTGCTCGCTGATTGTCGCGCTGCCATTGCCATTTCCGTTGCCGTTGCCGTTCTCGCTATCGGCATCATCGGGTTCCGGCTCGTCGCTGACGGCGCGACGGCGCTCGTTGGCAAGCGTGAGATAGGAATAACGCTGTCCCGTCGGCACGTCCTCGTGGCGCAGGATCGACAGCGAGACGACGGCGTCGTCCGGTTCGGTGAGACGGATGCCACGCACGCCGACCGAATTGCGGCCGGTGAACTGCCGTACATCCCCGACCGGGAAGCGGATGCAGCGACCATTGCGGGTCGCCAGCAGCACATCATCGCTTTCGGCGCAGATCGCGGCCGCAATGAGCCGATCGTCGGCGTCCTCGCCCTCGAACTTCATGGCGATCTTGCCGGTGGCGAAGACGTTGGCGAAATCGGCAAGCGCATTGCGCCGCACGTTGCCCTTGGCGGTGGCAAAGACCACGTCGCGCCCGCGCCAGGCCTCTTCGTCCTCGGCAAGCGGCATGACGCTCGAGATCGCCTCGCCCGGGGCCAGATTGGTCAACAGATTCACCATCGGCTTCCCGCGCGACGCGGGCGTTCCAACCGGCAGACGATGAACCTTGAGCTTGTAGACCCGGCCCGACGAGGTGAAGAACAACACGGGCGCGTGGGTCGACGCAACGAACACCTCGCTGACCGCGTCCTCCTCGCGCATCGCCATGCCGGTGCGGCCGCGCCCGCCCCGACGCTGCGCGCGATATGTCGACAGCGGCACACGCTTGATGTAGCCGGCGTGGGTCACGGTCACGACCATGTCCTCGCGCTGGATCAGCGCCTCGATATCGGTCTCGAATTCCAGATCCTCGATCGCCGTGCGCCGCGGCGTCGAGAATTGCGCCTTCACCGCCTCGAGCTCGCCGCGTACGACCTCGAGAAGCTTGGGCCGCGAGCGCAGGATCGCGAGATAGCCGGCGATCTCCTGCACCACCGTCTCGAGCTCGGCGGCGATCTTGTCACGCTCGAGCCCGGTGAGGCGCTGCAGCCGCAGATCGAGGATCGCCCTGGCCTGCTCGTCCGAAAGGCGATAGGAGGCGACCGTCTCGGCCGGACGCTCTTCGACGAGGCTGATGAGAGCCGCAACAGACTCGGCCGGCCAGTCGCGCGAGGTCAGCGCCGAGCGGGCGGCGGCCGGATCAGGTGCCGCGCGGATGAGCGCGATGACTTCGTCAATATTGGCGACCGCGACGGCGAGACCCACCAAGGCGTGGGCGCGCTCGCGCGCCTTCAGAAGAAGATGGGCGGTGCGACGCGTCACCACCTCTTCGCGGAAGGCAAGGAAGGCGGCGAGGACGTTCTTCAACGTCAACAGCTCCGGCCGCCCGCCATTGAGCGCCAGCATGTTGACGCCGAAGCTCGTCTGAAGCGGGGTGTGGCGATAAAGCTGGTTCAGCACCACGTCCGCCATCGCGTCGCGCTTCAGCTCGATGACGACGCGCACGCCGTCACGGCTGCTTTCGTCGCGAAGATCGGAGATCCCGTCGATCACCTTGTCGCGCACCACCTCGGCGATGCGCTCGACCATGCGCGCCTTGTTGACCTGATACGGCACCTCGGTGACGATGATGGCTTCGCGGTCGCGACCGACCTCTTCGATTTCGGTCCGGCCGCGCACGGTGATCGAGCCCCGGCCGAGCCGATAGGCCGCGTGAATTCCCGAGCGACCGAGGATGATGCCGCCGGTGGGGAAATCGGGCCCCGGCACCAGTTCCATCAGCTCCTCGATCGAGAGATCGGGATTGTCGATGAGGGCGATCGCCGCGTCGACTACTTCGCCCAGATTGTGGGTCGGGATGTTGGTCGCCATGCCGACGGCAATGCCGGCCGCGCCATTGACGAGCAGGTTCGGAAACCGCGCCGGCAGAACCACGGGCTCGCGGTCCTTGCCGTCATAGTTCGGCTGGAAATCGACCGTGTCCTGGTCGTAGTCCTCGAGCAGCGCATCGGCCGCGCGCGCGAGCCGCGCTTCGGTATAGCGTTGCGCAGCCGCCGGATCGCCATCCATCGAGCCGAAATTGCCCTGCCCGTCGATCAGCGGCACGCGCATGGCGAAGTCCTGCGCCATGCGCACCATCGCCTCATAGATCGGCGCGTCGCCGTGCGGATGATATTTCCCCATCACCTCGCCGACGACGCGGGCCGATTTGTTGTAGCCGCGGTTCCACTCATATCCTGCATCCTTCATCGCGTAGAGGATGCGGCGATGCACCGGCTTCAGGCCGTCGCGCACGTCGGGAAGCGCGCGCGCGACGATCACGCTCATCGCGTAATCGAGATAGGAGCGCTTCATCTCCTCTTCGATTGCGACGGGCGCAATGTCGTGCGGCGGCGGTGGTGCGGCGGGTGTGTCCAAGGGGTCCTGTCAGGGTGCCGAAACGCCGGCGAAAAGGCCGGCGTCAGCGGTGGATAACTCTAGCCGATTTCGCTAAGCCGAACAACGTCGTAGGCGCCGCCGAAGGGGCCTTGGACGAGTCGGTTCAGGGGTCCGGAATGTGGGCCTTATCAGGGCGATAGCAGGCTGTTTGCGGGCCCCTCATGGCTGCCGCGAGGGGACCGCGTAGCCGCGATCCGGAACACGCGATGCTGCGCTGCAACACGTGCATGGCTAGGCGCCCGCCGGCGCCGCTTTTCGCGACAATTGATAATCGCCGGCGCGTTCGCTTCAGAACGGAATCTCGTCGTCGAGGTCGCCCGCAGGCTGGCGCCGCTCCGACCGGGAGGAGGAAGCGGCCGGCCCCGGCATCGGCGCGTCGTCATAGCCGGCGTCGGGTTCCGCCATCGTGCCGCCGCCTTGTCCGCGCCCGCCATCGAGCATGGTGAGCTCGCCGCGGAAATTCTGCAGCACCACCTCGGTCGAATAGCGCTCCTGGCCGGAATTGTCGGTCCATTTGCGCGTCTGCAGCGCGCCTTCGATATAGAGCTTCGAACCCTTCTTCACGTATTTCTCGATCACGTCGACGAGCCGGTCGTTGAACACCACGATCCGGTGCCACTCGGTGCGCTCCTTGCGCTCGCCGGAGGTGCGGTCGCGCCAGGTCTCCGACGTCGCCAGCGAGAAATTCGCGACGCGCTGACCACCCTGGGTCGAGCGGATCTCGGGGTCTCGGCCGAGATTGCCGACGAGAATCACCTTGTTGACGCTTCCGGCCATGATCAATCCCCTCTCGTTCGCAAACTCTAGAACACAACATGAACATTGCCAAGCCGCATTTCAAGCCCGAGGCATCGCCATCGTACTCCTTCAGAATGCAGGGAATCGCGCAAAAGACCAGGACCAAAGCGCCTGGCGCTCGCGCTGCCGAGCTATTTCCTCCGTTGCGGCGCCCGCCGGGGAGTAGCCGCCGTCGCGCTCGCCCGATAGGCTTCTTCCTGCGCGCCGATGAGAGGGGGCGCAGGGAGGATAAAGACATGAGCGACGGTAGCGATGTGACGCGACGCGCCTTTGTCGCGGGAAGCACCATGCTTGGCGGCGGCATGTTGATGGCACAAACCGGCGGACCGGCGGCGGCGCAGACGAACGCGCCCGCACGCGCGGCGGGGCACTGGCCCGAAGGCGTGCGCCTTCCCATCACCATCTCGATGATGTGGGAAGCGGGCGCCGAACCGATGCCGATGATCCAACAGCGGTTCGTGCCGCCCGAAGCCGGCGGGAAAAGCTACCCCGATCTCGCGACCTATACCGAGGCGCAATATGGCTGGCGCGAAGGCATCCCGCGCCTTCTCGACATGTTCGACCGGCGGAAGATCAAGGTGTCGGCGTTCCTGGCCGCCAAGGGACTCACGATGCGGCCCGAACTCGCCAAGGAAATCGCCCAGCGCGGGCACGAATGCGCCGCGCACGGCATCACCCATACCCCGGAATTCCATCTCTCGCGCGAGGACGAGACCAAATTCATCATGGACGGCGTGGCCCTGGTCGAGCAGCTCACCGGGCAACACCCGGTCGGCTACAACACCGAAGGCGTCTGGCGCAGCGCCAACACCATCTCGATCCTGCAGGAGCAGGGATTCCTCTATCACATCGACGATTTCAGCCGGGACGAGCCGTTCGTCGCGACCGTCAACGGCAAGCCGTTCGTAATCATGCCCTATACGCGCCACCTCAACGACCTGCAGCATTACTACCTCGCGCCCGGCGACGTGGTGGGATACGAGCGCACGCTGCACGAGGAATTCGCGGCGCTTTATGCCGAGGCGGAGAGCAAGCGGCGGATGATGGTCATCAGCTTCCATGACAAGCTCGCCCGGCCGGCACGCGTGCGGATCGTCGAAACCTTCATCGAGCAGGCGCAAAAGCAAAAGGGCGTCTGGTTCGCGCGCAAGGACGAGCTCGCGAAGTTCGTGCTGGAGAGCCCCAGCTCCATCCACGAGCCCGAGGCGACGTAACCCGCTCCGTCGCTTGCCGTGGATGCCCGGGACGAAGCCCGGGCATGACGAAGCCTGGAGGACCCGTCATGGCCGGGCTTTTCCTGAACAGCCTTCCCCAATTCGTCACCCGCGGGCTTGACCCGCGGGTCCATGGATTGCCGGGACAAGCCTGGACGAAGCCCGGGCGTGACGAGGTGCGGCGATGACCGACGGCTGGGTCTACATCATGACCAATCGCCCGAACGGTACGCTCTATGTCGGCGTGACGAGCAATCTTCCTCGTCGCGCCTGGGAACACCGCGAGGGCGTGGCCGACGGTTTCACAAAGCGATACGGGCTAAAACGACTTGTCTTCGCCGAGCACCACGACGATATCGCCGTTGCGATCCAACGCGAGCACACCATGAAGCACTGGCCGCGCGCGTGGAAGGTCCGGCTCATTCTCGCCGTCAACCCGAGCTGGGATGATCTTTATGACCGGCTCGCTTGACTTTCGCCGTCATGGCCGGGCTTGTCCCGGCCATCCACGTGTATGCCGGTCGCTCCGTCGCTTGCCGTGGATGCCCGGGACGAAGCCCGCGCATGACGAAGCCTGGAGGACCCGTCATGGCCGGGCTTTTCCTGAACAGCCTTCCCCAATTCGTCACCCGCGGGCTTGACCCGCGGGTCCATGGATTGCCGGGACAAGCCCGGGCATGACGAGGTGGGGACGATCTCTACGACCGACTCACCTGATCGTCACGTCATGGCCGGGCTTGTCCCGGCCATCCACGTATTTGAGCTTCACAAACGAACACGTGGATGCGCCGGACAAGCCCGCGCATGACATTCATGAGCGGGTGAGCGCGGCCGAGACTCGGGGAAGCGCTCTCGCCGATGACGACTGGAGAGCCGCCCGGGCGGACGCTATAGTCCCGGCTTCGTCTGCAACGGTCGGCCCATGCAGTACATCCGCGTCCGCGGCGCACGCGAGCACAATCTGAAGAACATCGATGTCGACATGCCGCGCGACAGCCTGGTGGTGATCACCGGGCTGTCGGGGTCGGGCAAATCCTCGCTCGCCTTCGACACGATCTATGCCGAGGGTCAGCGCCGCTATGTCGAGAGCCTGTCGGCCTATGCGCGGCAGTTCCTCGAGCTGATGCAAAAGCCCGACGTCGACCTGATCGAAGGCCTGTCGCCGGCGATCTCGATCGAGCAGAAGACCACCTCGCGCAATCCGCGCTCGACCGTGGGGACGGTGACCGAGATCTACGACTATCTGCGACTTCTCTATGCGCGGATCGGCATCCCCTATTCGCCCGCGACCGGCCTGCCGATCGAGAGCCAGACCGTGTCGCAGATGGTCGACCGCGTGCTCGCGATGAAGGAGGGCACGCGGCTCCTTTTGTTGGCGCCGATCGTGCGCGACCGCAAGGGCGAATACCGCAAAGAGCTCGCCGACCTGCAAAAGCGCGGGTTTCAGCGCGTGAAGATCGACGGCAAGATGCACGAGATCGACGCGGCGCCCGCGCTCGACAAGAAATTGAAGCACGATATCGAGGTCGTGGTGGACCGCGTCGTGGTGCGCGACGGCCTGGCGCAGCGGCTTGCGGATTCGCTCGAGACCGCGTTGGGCCTCGCCGACGGCATCGCCATCGCGGAAAACGCCGATGGTGGCGAGCGGACCATCTTTTCGCAGAAATTCGCCTGCCCCGTCTCGGGCTTCACCATCCCCGAGATCGAGCCGCGTCTTTTCTCGTTCAACAATCCGGCCGGCGCCTGCCCCACCTGCGACGGGCTTGGCACGCGGCAATTCTTCGACCCCGAGCTCGTCGTGCCGGACGACCGGCTGAGCCTGCGCGAAGGCGCCATCGCGCCCTGGGCGCAGTCGAGCTCGCAATGGTACGCGCAGACGCTCGACAGCCTGGCGCGGCATTACAAGATCAGCACCAACACGCCGTGGAAGGACCTGAAGGAAAGCGTCCGCAAGGCGATCCTGTTCGGCTCGGGCAGCGATCCGATCACCATGCGCTATGACGACGGGGTGAAATCCTACAACACGACGCGGCCGTTCGAAGGCGTGATCCCCAACATGGAGCGGCGGTGGCGCGAGACCGACAGCGCGTGGCTCAAAGAGGAGCTGGGCCGCTATCAAAGCGAGGCGCCGTGCGAGACCTGCAAAGGTCAGCGTCTGAAGCCCGAGGCCCTTGCGGTCAAGATCGACAGGCTCGACATCAGCACGCTCTGCGACATGTCGATCCTCGCCGCCGGCGACTGGTTCACGGCCCTGGACACGAAGCTCACGCCGAAGCAGCGCGAGATCGCCGCCCGCATCCTCAAGGAAATCAACGAGCGGCTGGGATTCCTGAAGAATGTCGGGCTCGAGTACCTGACCTTGTCGCGCGCCTCGGGCACGCTGTCGGGCGGCGAAAGTCAGCGCATCCGGCTCGCCTCGCAGATCGGATCGGGCCTCACCGGCGTGCTTTACGTCCTCGACGAGCCGTCGATCGGCCTGCATCAGCGCGACAACGACAGGCTGCTCGCGACCCTGAAGCGGCTCAGGGACCTCGGCAACACCGTTATCGTCGTCGAGCATGATGAAGAGGCGATCCGCAGCGCCGACTATCTCGTCGATATGGGTCCGGCCGCCGGCATCCATGGCGGCCATGTCGTGGCGGCAGGACTGCCGGCCGACGTGCTGCGCTCGCAGGACAGCATCACGGCGCAGTATCTGACCGGCCGGCGCGTGATCGAGGTGCCGGAGACGCGGCGCGGCGGACGGCTCGGCCAGGTGCTGAAGATCATCGGCGCGCGTGCCAACAATCTGCACGGCATCGATGTCGCGTTTCCGCTCGGTACCTTCACGTGCGTCACCGGCGTCTCGGGCGGCGGCAAGTCGAGCCTTGTTATCGACACGCTCTACAAGGCGCTCGCGCGGCGGCTCATGGGTGCGCACGAGCATCCGGGTGCCCACGACCGCATCGAAGGTGCGGAACATCTCGACAAGATCGTCGATATCGACCAGTCGCCGATCGGCCGCACGCCGCGCTCCAATCCCGCGACTTATACCGGCGCGTTCGGCCCGATCCGCGACTGGTTCGCCGGACTGCCCGAGGCGAAGGCGCGCGGCTATGGGCCGGGGCGGTTCTCGTTCAACGTGAAGGGCGGACGCTGCGAGGCGTGCCAGGGCGACGGCGTCATCAAGATCGAGATGCACTTCCTGCCCGACGTCTATGTCCAGTGCGACGTCTGCAAGGGCAAGCGATACAACCGCGAGACGATCGAGGTCACGTTCAAGGGCAAGAGCATCGCCGATGTGCTCGACATGACGGTCGAGGAAGCGGCGGAGTTCTTCCGTGCGGTGCCGGCGATCCGGGACAAGCTCGTGACCTTGGAACGGGTCGGGCTTGGCTATGTCCATGTGGGCCAGCCCGCGACGACGCTTTCGGGCGGCGAGGCGCAGCGCGTGAAGCTCGCGAAAGAGTTGTCGCGGCGCGCGACCGGCCGCACGCTCTACATCCTCGACGAGCCGACGACCGGCCTTCACTTCGAGGATGTGCGCAAGCTTCTGGACGTGCTGCACGCGCTCGTCGAGCAGGGCAACACGGTGGTCGTCATCGAGCACAATCTCGAAGTGGTGAAGACCGCGGACTGGCTCATCGATCTCGGCCCCGAAGGCGGAGCCGGCGGCGGCCGCATCGTCGCCACCGGCACGCCGGAGCAGATCGCCGCCGTGAAAGCAAGCTACACGGGCCAATATCTGCGCGCCTATCTCGAGCGCGCCGGCGGCGAGCGCAAGAAGAAGCGGGCTTAGGTCCCGATCGCCTCACGCCGCCGCGGCGACAAGCGCGTCCGCAAGCTCTTCCGGCCGGTCGAGCATGACGTCGTGGCCGCACTCGATCGTGAGGAGCTGCCAGTCCGGATCGCGGCCGACGCGCTCGGCAAATTGCGGGAAGGGCGACGGTTGCCAGCCCGACGCTAGGATGTAGAGCCGCCCCTTCACCTTCTCGCGCGCGCCGGTCAGCGTCACGCGCTGCTCGAACGTGGCGATCGATTGCTTCACGCACATCGCATTGACCCATGCCGCGTCGGCCGCGTTGACCGAGAAGGCCTCGGCGGGAATGGGGGAGATCTTGTATCCCTCGCCGTTCTGGCGCGCGTCGGCACGCATGGTCTCGGCCAGCTCGGGCGGAAGCAGGTCCAACAGCGACTGGCCGCCTTGCGGCACGAACGCGTCGAGGAAGACGAGCGAGCGGATGGCGCCGGCGGCGGCCTTCTCGACCACCCCGGAGATGACCATGCCGCCATAGGAATGGCCGCACAGGATCACGTCGTTGAGCTCTTCCCAGCGCAACACGCCGAGAACGTCGTCGATATGCGTGTCGAGGGTGACCGCGGGGCTCAAGAGATGCGCCCGCTCGCCAAGGCCGGTGAGCGTCGGCGTATAGACTTCGTGGCCTGCGCGCCGCAAGAGACGCGCCACGCGCTTGTAGCACCATCCGCCGTGCCACGCGCCGTGAACCAGCACAAACGTCGCCATGTCCGCCTCCCTTGCCTTTCCGGTGCCCGGCACTAGGCTCAAATCATGCATTCCTCTCGCGGTAACGCAATCCACATTGTCGGCGGCGGCCTCGCCGGCTCGGAGGCGGCGTGGCAAGTGGCGCGCGCCGGCGTGCCGGTCGTGCTTCACGAGATGCGGCCCGTGCGCGCGACCGAAGCGCATCAGACGGCCGGGCTCGCCGAGCTGGTGTGCTCGAACTCGTTCCGCTCGGATGACGCAGAGGGCAACGCGGTCGGGCTGCTGCACGAAGAGATGCGGCGGCTTCATTCGCTGATCATGGCGGCCGCGGACGCACATCGCCTGCCGGCGGGCGGCGCGCTGGCGGTCGATCGCGAGGCCTTTTCGCGCGCGGTCGAAACGCGCCTGCGCGACGAGCCGCTGGTGAGCGTGGTGCGCGAGGAAGTGGCGCAGCCGCCCGAGACTTGGGACAGCGTCATCATCGCGACCGGCCCGCTGACATCGCCTTTGCTCGCGGCCGCGATCCGCGACATTACCGGCGAGGATGCGCTCGCCTTCTTCGACGCGATCGCGCCGATCGTCCATGCCGAGACCATCGACATGGCCACCGCCTGGCGGCAATCGCGCTATGGCAAAGGCCACGGCGCCGATTACATCAACTGCCCGCTGAGCAAGGAGCAGTATCTCGCGTTCGTGGCGGCGCTTGGCGCGGGCGAGGTCACGTCCTTCAAGGAGTGGGAGAAGGACACGCCCTATTTCGAGGGCTGTCTGCCGATCGAGGTGATGGCCGCGCGGGGACCCGACACGCTGCGCTGGGGGCCGATGAAGCCCATCGGCCTCACCGATCCGCGGACCGGGCGCGGAACCTACGCCGTCGTCCAGCTGCGCCAGGACAACGCGCTGGGCACGCTCTACAACATCGTCGGGTTCCAGACCAAGCTGAAGCATGGCGAGCAGAAGCGCGTCTTCCGCCTGATCCCCGGGCTCGAGCGCGCGGAATTCGCGCGGCTCGGCGGCCTGCACCGCAACACCTTTCTCAACAGCCCGCGCCTCCTCGATGCGCGCCTGCGGTTGAAGGCCGCGCCGCGGCTGCGCTTTGCGGGGCAGATCACCGGCGTCGAAGGCTATGTCGAAAGCGCCGCGATCGGGCTTTTGGCCGGGCGCTTTGCAGCGGCCGAGCGGCTTGGCGCCGTGGCCGCGCCGCCGCCGCCCGAGACCGCGCTTGGCGCGCTTCTGACGCACATCACGGGCGGCGCCGATGCCGGCACGTTCCAGCCGATGAACGTGAATTTCGGCCTCTTCCCCCCGCTTCCCGCGGGCACGGTGACGCGCGGCAACCGCGCCGAGAAAAAGCCGCTCGTGGTGGCGCGCGCCCGCGCGGCGCTCGCCGCATGGATCGCGGGAACTGGGACCCTGGGCGAGCGCGTGGCATAATCGTTGCGCCACATGCCTTCGGGGGGGGGAGGAACCATGGCGGACATCGACGCCTTCCTGGCCGCGCGCGATCTCCTGATCCGGCACCGCACCGACTATGAGCGCGCCGTGGCCGAGTTCCGCTGGCCCACGCTCGATCGGTTCAACTGGGCGCTCGATCATTTCGACCGGCTTCCCGATGCGGCGATGGCTTTGTGGCTCGTCGGCGACAGCGACGAGAAGGTGACGTTCGGCTCGCTCAAGCGGCGCTCGAACCAGGTCGCCAATCACCTGCGTCGACTTGGCGTCCGGCGCGGCGACCGGGTTCTGTTGCTGCTTCCGAACATGCTGGCACTGTGGGAAGCGATGCTGGCGCTGATGAAGCTGGGCGCGGTCGTCATTCCCGCGACGACCCTTTTGGCCGAGGCCGACCTCAAGGACCGGTTCGAGCGCGGACGCATCCGGCATGCCATCGTGCCGGCCGCGCTCGCCGAGCGGTTCGCCAGCCTTCCCGGCGACTACACCAAGATCGCGGTCGGCGGGGCGCCGGGCTGGCACCGTTTCGAGGATGCTTATGACGCGAGCGAGGCCTTTTCGCCCGAAGGCGCGACGCAGGCCGGCGACCCGTTGCTGCTGTATTTCACATCGGGCACCACGGCCAAGCCCAAGATGGTGCTGCACACGCATCAAAGCTATCCGCTGGGGCACCTCACCACGCTCTATGTGGTGGGGCTGAGGCCGGGCGATGTGCATCTCAACATCTCCTCGCCCGGCTGGGCGAAGCATGCCTATAGCAGCTTCTTTGCGCCCTGGACCGCGGAGGCGACCATCGTCGTGCCGACGGCGCCGCGCTTTGACGCGAAGGAGACGCTCGATCTTCTGACGCGATGCGCGGTCACCACCTTTTGCGCGCCGCCGACCGTGTGGCGCCTCCTGGTACAGGAGGACCTCGGGCACCGGCCGGCGCGGCTCAGGGAAGCGGTATCGGCCGGCGAGCCGCTCAATCCTGAAATCATCGCGCACATGGAACGGCAGTGGCAAATCACGGTGCGCGATTTCTATGGTCAGACCGAGACCACCTCGCTCGTCGGCAACACGCCGGGGCAGCCGATCGTGCCGGGCTCGATGGGAAAGCCGCTCCCGGGCTACCGCATGGCGATCCTCGACGCGGAAGGCCGCGACGCCGAGGACGGTGAGATCGCGGTGGCGCTCGATCCGCGCCCGGTGGGCCTCATGGCCGGCTATCAGCAGGATGACGGCACGCTCCGCCCGGTCGAAGGGCGGCATTACCGCACCGGCGACACCGGCTTCAGATCGGCCGACGGCCGCTTCACCTATGTCGGCCGCAGCGACGATTTGTTCAAATCATCCGACTATCGCATCAGCCCGTTCGAGCTCGAGAGCGCGCTCATCGAGCACGATGCCGTGGCCGAGGCCGCGGTCGTGCCCTCGCCCGACGAACGCCGGCTCGCCGTGCCAAAGGCCTTCATCGTGCTGACCGCAGGCCGTGCGCCAGACCGTGCCACGGCGCTCGACATCTTCATCAGCCTGCGCACCCGGCTCTCGCCCTATAAGCGCGTGCGGCGGATCGAGTTCGCCGAGCTGCCAAAGACCATCTCGGGCAAGATCAGGCGGGTCGAGCTGCGTCAGCGCGAAGCGGAGATGCGCGCCGGCGGCGAACGCGGCGTGGCCGAATTCTGGGAGGACGATTTCCCCGAGCTCGCCCGGCCGCCCTCGGCTCAATAGCGTCCCATCAGCGCGGCAACCGCGAGCCGCGCGATCAGCATCCCGTCCACTTGCCTGAGGCTTGGCGCGAAAAGATGGTGGCCGGCGCGTGCAATCCGCGCGAGCTTGCGCGAAGCGACGATGCCGGGCAACAGCGCGGGGATCGCCGCGCGCGGCACCGCGTCCTTGCGGGCGCGTGCAAGACAGGCCTCGGCGCGCGCCGAAATCTCTGCGGCGATCCCCGCGAGCGCCGGCGGCGACTTCATCTCGAAGAGGGTGCGCTCGACATCGATCTTTTGCGCCGCCAACAGATCCGCCGGCAGATAGAGCCGCCGCTGCCGCGCGTGAAAGGGCACGGCGCTCAAAAGGCCGGCCAGCGCGAAGCCGATCCCGACGCCGCGCGCCGCCTCGGCACAGCCGCGGTCTCGCACGCCCAATATTTCGAGCGCCAGAAGCACGAGCGGCACCGAGCTCGCCTCGGCATAGGCCTCGAGCGCCGCAAGCGTGGCGGGCGGCGCATCCGCGAGATCCGCCTCGCGCGCATCGATGAGGCGGTCGAAATGGACTCGCGACAGACGATGCTCGCGAATCGTCGCCGCCAGCGGCTCGACCACCTCGTGCCGGCGCACCGGCGCATCCTCGTAGATGGCGGAAATGCTGTCGCGCCACCATTGCAGCCGCATGCTGCCGAGCATCGACTCGCGGACCATCTCGCGCGTCTTTGCCACTTCGTAGTTGAAGGCATAGAGCGCCATCAGCGAGTCGCGCTGCGCCGCGGGCGCGAAGAGCGCCGTCAGGAAGCGGTCGTGATCCTGCTTGCGCACGATGCCAGCGAGCGGCGAAAGCGCGCGGTCGTCGACCAATGCAAGCTCCAGGGCATTGGATTGCCCGCTCTTGACCCTATGGTATGATGGCGCCGTCGAACAGAGACAAACCAAACAAGGGGGAAATGATGAAAAATCCGCTGGATTCGCTTGGTCAGACGGTCACGCTTGGTTTCGTGCTCACGCTCATTGTCATCGGCTTGATTCATGTCATTGCCTGAGCGGGAGGACGAACATGGAATTCGT
>DATJLY010000060.1:0-2837 GCA_035509095.1 Allostellaceae bacterium
CGCGCGTCAGGCGGCGCAGGCCCGCGCCCTCGGCCCCCAGCACCAGCGCCACGCGCGCCGGCAGCGACAGGGTGTGCAGGTTGTCCGGCGCCGCGGCGTCGAGCCCGACGCACCAGAATTGCGCTGCCTTGAGCCGTTCGAGTGCGCGCGCGAGATTGCCGGCGCGGACGAGCGGCACCGTCTCGAGCGCGCCCGACGCGGCCTTGGCGAGGACGCCGGTGACCGGCGGCGCGCCATGCTCGGGCACCACCACGGCGAGCGCGGCAAAGGCCGCGGCGGTGCGCAGGATCGCGCCGACATTGTGCGGGTCGCTCACCTGGTCCAGCACGACGACGAGGTGAGGGGCGGCCCGGTCTTCGAGCGAAGCGACAATGTCGGCCAGATCGCAGGGTGGCAGCGGATCGGCCGCCGCGGCGATGCCCTGATGCACCGCATCGGCGGGCAACAGGCGCGCCAGCGCCGCGCGATCGACGAACTCGGCCGCGGCAGGGCAATCGGCGCGCGCCTCGGCAAGGAGCGTGGCGACCTCGCCCGCGATCTCGGTCGCCGCCACAAGGCGCCGGATGCGGCGCGCGGGATTGGCAAGCGCCGCCGCGACCGCGTGCCGGCCATAGAGCCACACCGTGCCGGGCGCCGCGCCGCGCGCGGCCCGCGCAGCCGCGCCGGCCGGAGAGCTGGTGACCTTGGACATTGATCCTCTTCCGCCGCGCCCGAGTAAACATCGCCGCCGCCCGGTTGACAAACCGGAGGGGCAGCCGTATCAGCGGCGGCGCCGCGTCCGGCCGGCAAGACGGTCTCGGAGGGGTAGCCAAGCGGTCAACGGCATCAGACTGTAAATCTGACGACTTCGGTCTTCGGAGGTTCGAATCCTCCCCCCTCCACCACCTCGAAAACCAAGACGCCGATAAGGGCCGCGGGTCAGGTATCGCGCTTGCGCAGCCGCGTGGTCACCAGCCGGCGGTGCCAGAATTCCCGCCCCCAGGTCCAGTTCCACAGGATGAAGTGCGACGCGACCATGATTGCGGCGACGAGGGCGAGATTCGCCGGCACGCTGAGGATGGCGCGGATCGCCGCTGGCGTCATGCGGTAGGGAAGGCCAAGCCATAGCTCGATGAGCGCGACCGTGGCGAGGCCCAAGAGCGGCAGGCGGATGATATGCCGTGGGATCCGATAGAGGCGCGAGCGCGCCCAGACATGCTCGCGCCGGCTCATCGTCCACAGCACGACCGCTGCCGCCGCGACGGCGATGATCGCGGCGCCGAGCTCGGACAGCGCGGCGCCAAGAAGCGGCCAAACCACCGCGAAGGTCAGAAACCCGGCCAGCGCCGCCACCGGATAAAGGCACACCCAGACTTCCCACAGCACGCCGACGAAGACGAGATTGGGCAGGAGGTCCACACCCAACGCGCCCGCGAGGGTCTGCCCCGCGGGCATCACGACGCCGCCGAAGACCGGCCCCGGATTCACCGGTTTCGCCGACGTCATCGGCGTGGACTCCGGCGGCACGAACAACGGCAGATAGGCCTTCTGCGCCTCGGAGGGGTGCAGCGGCGTGGTCATCCCGGACTGGCTGAAGGGCCCCGTCCACGGATAGGGATCGTTCGGATTGCTCGACATGGTTGGGTCCCCCGCGACGCGCCCCAGCAGCCACTATGACGGCGATGTGGTTGCGCCGGCAAGACTTGCGTCGGCACCGCCGTCAGCTTAAGGGCGCCCGCGCGCGGATCATGAACTGAAACGCAGTGAAGCGCGACCATGGGCCTTTGCCCCACAGGACGGCAATCGGCGACCGGACCGCCGACGGAAGCTGCGGATGGCGGAGCCGCCAGGGGATCGGACGATTGTAGCCGATCCGGTCGATCTCGAGGCCCGAGCCGGTGATGAGGGCTTTCGCCGACGCCTCGGTGAAGAAGCGCAAATGGGTCTGGTCCAAGAGCCCCCGTTCCGCATAGTCCCAACGGCCCCGGATCAGCGGCCACACGACGGAATAATGGCCGACATTCGGGATGCTGGCGATGACGACGCCGCCCGGCTTCAGGAGGCGATGGATCTTGGCGACCGCGGACCAAGGGTCGACGAGGTGCTCCAGCACGTCGAGCGCGAGAACGAGATCGAAGCGGTCGCCCGGCACCGCCTCTGCCGCCATCGTCTCGAAATTGCCGACCGTCACGCTGTCGGCGTGGTCGCGCGCGCGCGGCGGCTTCGCCGCTGAGTTCGATGCCGGCGGCATAGGCGACGGCGCGGACGCTTTTGATCCACGCGATGGTGCCGCCGGCCGCACAGCCGATATCGAGGAGCCGCGTGCAGGTCTCGGGGAGAAGCGGCTCGATTTCGCTGTGCTCGTGGTCGAAATAGTCCGCAAGCTTGGTCTGATAGAGGTCTTCAAGCATGGCTGGCCCTGGCCATGATGAGGATAGCACCGATTGGTGAAGGGACGCTTCACCTTCGCCGCCGCCGCGCCCGTTGCTTGACCGGTGATTCTCTGCCCGCTACGACAGACCGGCCGGTCGCGTGGGCACGCGGGTGTAGCTCAATGGTAGAGCTCCAGCCTTCCAAGCTGGCTACGTGGGTTCGATTCCCATCACCCGCTCCAGCGCTGCTCCGGTGCACCCGTCATAGGAATTGAGCCGGCCCGCCGAAGGCGTCATCCGGCCGGTGGTGCGCGACCGCGCGGATGCTGGCGACGGCACAGCGGTGCCCGGCTGCTCCAATCCGGTCTATCGGTCGGCCGCGTGATTGACGCGGCGATGCCAACGCATCTAGAAACCCTCCCCTCAAAGCTCGCGCAGGGCCCTAGGAGTGTAGCTCAATTGGTAGAGCACCGGTCTCCAAATACT
>DATJLY010000061.1:0-5897 GCA_035509095.1 Allostellaceae bacterium
GGCGCGCGCGAGGAGGTGGAATTCCTCGTTGTAGAGCTTTGCGATATAGGTCATCGACTCGATGCCCGGCACCAGCTTTTGCGCACGCGCGTAATCGAGCGCGTCGATCTGCACCACCGCCATGTCGATGCCGCGCAGCACTTTCACATCGATGATGTTCTGCAGCGATCCTTCGCCGATCACCGGCACGACCCGGCGCGTCGCCCCATCATCCAGCAGGCCGGCCAGGTCATCCGCGATCTTGCTCGAGATGCCGTCGGTGTTTCCGGTCTCGATTTCGACCAGGCCGCGATTGGTCTGACTGGCGAGCGATTGCGCGCGCGCCGACGCAAGCGGCAGCAGCGCGCATACGACAAAGCAGGCCAGGTGACGCCACGTCACTGAAACCATGTCCGCCCCCTCGAGAAGCGCTTGCCCTTATTGCGATGCCAGCCGGCGCAGTACGATGTCTGCGTCCTTATCTCCGAGATCGCGAGCCCGCTTATACCAAAACGTGGCTTCCGACAAATCGCCGCGCAAGCCTCTGACGCCAATTTGGGCGAGAAATTCGGGGTTATAAGTATGGCCGAGGAGCAGCGCGGCCTGCCCATCGCCAGCATTTGCGGCGCGCTCATAAAAGAGCCGCGCCGTCGTCACGTCGCCCTGCCGCAGGCTCTGGTCGCCTTGCGCGCGCAGCGCGTCCGCCTCGGCCGCGGTCAAGGACGGAGCCGTCGCCGGATGAGTCGTGTCAGATCTTGATGAGGACTCGGCACTCACCGTCCGAGGCGGCGGCACCGGCGCCACAATGGCGGGCGTGGATTCCGGGTTCGACGCGGCCGGCACGGTAAAGGTTGGGGCTGCGGGCGGGGTGACGGCGGCCGGCGCCGGCGCAGAAGCGGGCGGCGGTGGTTCGGCCTTTGCCATCGTCTCGGGCGCCGGAGAGGGCGGCGCGGCCGATGCGTCGGGCGCCGGTGCCGGGGACGGGTCAGGCGTCGCCGCGGACGAGGGCGCCGGCGCGGCAGGCGCCGCCGCGGCCACGCTTTGCGGTGCGGAGGCAGCCGGCGCGACCGGAGCCGGGGCTGGCGCCGGCGCCAGCGTCGCCGCCTGTTGCGGTGCGGGTGGCGGAGGGGCAGGCGCGGCCTGAACCGCCGGCGGCGCCGGGGGCGCTGCGGCCACGTCCTGCGGCGGAGAAGCCGGCGGCGGGGCTTGCACCTCGGCGGTAGCGCCGCCATCTGAGTCCGCGACGCCGGCAGCAGGCGGCACGGGTGTCGCCGCTTCCTGCTCGTGCCTCATATACATCCACCGCGAGACCGCGAGGCCCCCAACCGCGAAGACCGCGACATAAACGACCGCCAGGCTGATTCCCATCCCGATGCGGGGACGCGATTTCTTGGGTGGCGGGGGCGCGATGCTCGGAGCCGGGTCCCGCAACAGGGCGGGAGGCGCGAGGAACGACCGTTTCTCGGTCTCGAGGGACTTCGCCGGCTTTCCCGTGTCGGCTTTCGAGGATGCCGGCTTCGGCGCCTCGATCTTGGTCGGTTCGATTTTCGCGAGCACCGTCTTCACCGGTTCGGCCGGGATGGGCTCAGCCTTCGGCGGGTCCGGCTTTGTCAACTCCGGCGCGACTTTGCTGGGGGATGGCGCACCCGCAGCGGGTGGCGGCGGCGCTGGTCTTTGGCTCGGGTCCGGCTCGGCCGCGGCCCGCTGCTGAGATGGCACGGCTTCGACGGAATCCGCAGCCAGCTCACGTTTGATTTCGTTCAACAACTCGAGGATGGCAGCGACGTCGGGCGGCGGTTTCGCCCCCGGGTCGGCCTTCTTGGGTGTCGCCATGCGCGACCCTAACTCCTTATTCAGGAAAACACACCCACCCCATCGTGGGTTTGCGGCCCCGCCCCGTCAAGTCCGACCGTTCGGCCTTGCCTTTGCCGGCGAAAGATTCGATTGTGCCGGATATGGGCGCTTTGTCCCGGGCCCGCGTGCTCGCCGTCCTTGGGCCAACCAATACCGGCAAGACCCACCTCGCCATCGAGCGCATGCTTGGCCACCGCACCGGGATGATTGGCTTCCCGCTGCGACTTTTGGCCCGCGAGAATTACGACCGGGTCGTAACATTGAAGGGCGCGCGCGCGGTAGCCCTCATTACGGGGGAGGAGAAGATCGTTCCTCCCAATCCCGCCTATTTCGTCTGCACCGTTGAATCGATGCCGCTCGACCGGCCGGTCGACTTCCTCGCCGTCGACGAGATTCAGCTGTGCGGCGACCGCGAACGCGGCCATGTCTTCACCGACCGGCTGCTTCACGCCCGCGGCCGCGAGGAGACGATGCTGCTGGGTGCCGACACGATCCGGCCGCTCCTGCGCCGCTTGGTGCCCGAGGCCGAGTTCCTGGCCCGGCCGCGTTTTTCCACCCTCCGCTATGTCGGCCCGAAGAAGGTGACGCGCCTGCCGGCGCGGAGCGCGGTGGTGGCGTTCGCCGTGGCCGACGTGTTCGCGCTTGCCGAGCTGATGCGCCGCCAGCGCGGCGGCACCGCCGTGGTGCTGGGCGCCTTGAGCCCGCGCGCCCGGAACGCGCAGGTGGGCTTGTTCCAGTCGGGCGAGGTCGATTACCTGGTCGCGACCGACGCGATCGGCATGGGCCTCAACATGGACCTCGACCATGTCGCGTTCGCGCGCATCGTGAAATATGACGGGCACGCGCCGCGGCGCCTGGGGCCGGCCGAGATCGCCCAGATCGCGGGCCGCGCCGGCCGCCACATGAATGACGGCACGTTCGGCACCACCGCCGATCTCGAAGGGCTCGAGCCCGAAGTGGTCGAAGCGGTCGAGAACCATCGCTTCGATCCGCTCGAGGCGATCTTTTGGCGCGCCGCGAAGCTCGATTTCCGCTCGCCGAAACAGCTCTTGGCCAGTCTCGACGCGCGGCCCGTGACGCGCGGCCTGACGCTCGCGCCCGAAGCCGATGATCAGCGCGCGCTGCGCACGCTGACCCGGATGCCGGAAATCGTCGAGAGCGCGACCAATCCGGCGATGGTGCGCCTGTTGTGGGAAGTGTGCCAGATTCCGGACTTCCGTAAGGTGATGAGCGAGACGCATGCGCGCCTCCTCGCGCGGATCTACTGCCATCTCGCGAGCGACGCGGCGCGCCTGCCGATCGATTGGGTGGCGGACCAGGTCAGCCGGCTCGACCGCACCGAGGGCGACATCGACACGTTGATGAGCCGCATCGCCCATATCCGCACCTGGACCTATGTCGCGCACCGGCCGGAATGGCTTGCCGACAGCGCGCACTGGCAGGAGCGGGCGCGCGCCATCGAGGACCGGCTGTCGGACGCGCTGCACGATCGCATCACGCAGCGTTTCGTCGATCGCCGCTCGGCCTTCCTGGTTCAGCGGCTGCGGGCGCCGGGCGATCTCCTCGCCTCGGTGAGCCGCGACGGCGAGGTGAAGGTCGAGGGCCATTATGTCGGCCGCCTCGACGGGTTCCGCTTCGTCCCCGACGCGGCCGCCGCCACGGATGAACAGCGCACCTTGCTCGCGGCGGCGAACCGCGTGCTGCGCGGCGAGACCACCTCGCGCGCCCGCGAGCTCGCGGCGGCGCAGGATTCCGATCTCGCCCTGACGCTGGAGGGTTACATCACCTGGCGCGGCGGCAGGGTCGGCCGGCTCGTCGCCGGCGAGAGCGTGCTGTCGCCGCGGGTCGAGGCGCTGCCAGGGGATTTCCTCGAAGGGGACGGGCGGGAGACGGTGCGGCGGCGCCTTGCCGCGTTCGTCCAGGCCGCGCTCGAACGCGACCTTGGCGCGCTTTATCACGCGCGCGCCGCGACGCTCGACGGGGCGGCCCGCGGCCTCGTCTATCAGCTCGCCGAGGCGCTGGGCAATCTTCCGGCGCGCGACGTGGCGCCGCTCGTCGCCTCGCTCGGCAAGAGTGATCGGACGGCGCTGGCGCGGCTGGGCGTGCGGTTCGGGACCGAAAGCGTCTTTCTGCTGCCGCACCTGAAACCCGCGTGCGCGCGGCTTTCGGCGATGCTGTGGTCGGTGCGGCATGGCGTCGCCTGCCCCGCCGTGCCGCGCGGCACCGCGGCCGATCGCGACCCGGAGGTCGCCGAGGACGCCTATCGCGCGATGGGCTATCGCGTGCTGGGCCCGCGCGCGCTGCGGGTCGACCGGGTGGAGCATCTTGCCGCAGCGGCGCGCAAGGCTGCGCGCCAGGGATCCTTCGCGGCCACCGCGGCGCTCGCGTCGATGGCCGGTGCCGACACGGAGGCGCTTGCGCAGATGCTGCCGTCGCTTGGATATCGCGCCGTCCATGCCGAGGGCGGGGTGACGTTCCACGCCCAGGCGCAACGGCGGCGGCGCGAGCGCGGGCGGCGCGAACGCACCGACGGGCCGTTCGCCAAGCTCAAGGAGCTGCGGCTCGCGCGATGAGCGAGGCAGGTCCCAGCATCCGGATCGACAAGTGGCTGTGGTTCGCGCGCATGGCGAAGACGCGCTCGCTGGCCGCGCGCCTCTGCGAAGGCGGCAGGGTGAGCATCGGCGGTGCGGCCGTCCTCAAGCCGCATCATCCGGTGCGCGTCGGCGACAGTATCAGCGTGATGCAGGGCCGCGCCCGCCGCGGCCTTGTCGTGCGCGAATTGGGGCAGCGGCGCGGACCGGCCGAGGAAGCGCGCCGGCTTTATGACGAGCCCACGCCGCCGGTGCCGATCGCCGCCACCGAGCCGCCCTGGACGCCGATCCTCGACGAGGAAAACTGGGCCTGACGGCGACGCTTGCTCAGAGGCCGGGGGCGACGTCGAGCCGGACCGCGACGCCGTCGAGGCCTGGGCGTGACGGCGGATAGCGCCGCATCACCAGCGGATCGTGTCCCGGCACGATATGGCGTTCCGAACTCGCGAGCCGGCGCAGGATGGCGTGGCCTTCGAGCATGTCGCCGACATTGAGGACCGTGGGGAACGCGCGGTGCTCGTCGAGATGGGCGTAAAGATGCGCGGCATCGGATGCCAGAACCACGATGCCGCGCTTGGTCTCGACCCGCACGGACTGAAGTCCCATCGTGTGGCCGCCGATGAAATGCACCGAGAGGCCCGGCGCAAGCTCGGCATCGCCCTCGTGAAACGCGACGCGGCCCTGATAGGTGCGCCGGACCATGCCTTCGACATCGGCCAAGGCGAACGAGCCGCGCAGCAGCCCATGGCTCATGTACCGGCCGGTGACATAGCGCATCTCGCGGTCCTGGATATGGAACCGCGCGTTCGGAAAGAGATCGAGATTGCCGGCATGGTCGTAGTGCATGTGAGTGACGATCACGTCCTCGACCTTGGCGCTGTCGATGCCGAGCGTCGCAAGGCCTTCGGCCGGCGAGCGGAGAAGCTCGCGCTTGCGCGCCTCCGCCTCTTTCCGGCCGAAACCGGTATCGACCACGAAGACGCGGCCTTCGCCAACGACGGCCCAGACGAAATAGTCGAGCGGCCCTTGTCCTTCGTGCGGATCGTTGTCGAGGAAATTTTCGCGCGCCGGCCGGTCGTGGCGGGCATAGCGGATGGCATGGACCTCCCACATCATCTCGGCCTCAGCGGTTGCCGCCGACCTCGGTGCCGGCCCAGTCCTCGATGCATTTGACGATCTCGGTGATGTCGGCGCCGGGGCCGAGCGACTGGCTCGCATACTGCCAGAGCTGTCGCACCGCGCTGCCGACCCACATCGGCACATGCTGCGCCTCGGCCTCTTCGAGGCAGAGCCGCACATCCTTGTACATGAGGCCGGCGGTGAAGCCGAAATCGAAGCGCCGCGGCAGCACGACCTTGGGGAACTTGTCCTCGGTCGCGGTGTTGCGGCCGCTGCCGGCGTTGATCACGTCGACCATGGTGCGCGGGTCGAGCCCGGCCTTGACGCCCATCACCATCGCCTCCGACGTGATCG
>DATJLY010000062.1:0-8106 GCA_035509095.1 Allostellaceae bacterium
GCGCTCGGCGCGCTCGGCATGGATGGCGAGCGGCAGGGCCATGACCCGGGACGCTTCGCGTTGGAAGGCCGCCTTGCGCTGATCGCTGTCGACGAGATGGACTTCCGGCACCCCCATCGCCGCCAGCACCGCACCGGGAAGGCCCGCGCCGCTCCCGAGATCGACGAGCACGCGCGCGCCGCGCGGCAAATGGGGATGGATCTGCGCCGAATCGAGGATGTGACGGCGCCAGGGATCGCCCAAGGTCGTGGCGCCGACCAGGTTGATCCGCCGGTTCCACGCGCGCAGCAGGCCGACATAGGCGTCGAGCCGCTCCAACGTTTCACGTGAAACAGGCATGAGCCGCGCGAACCCGTCGCGGCCCAACGCGGTGCGGACCGGACGGTCGTTGATCATGGCGCCGCCGGCGCGGGCGCGCGCCGCACATGCCGCAGCAGCGCCACCAGCGCCGCCGGCGTCACGCCCGAGACCCGCGCCGCAGCGCCCAAAGTCTCTGGCCGCGCCGCGGCAAGCTTGCCCCGGATTTCGGTCGACAGGCCGCCGATCGCGGCGTAATCGAGGGATCGGGGCAAGTGCAGCCCCTCGTCCCGCCGGAAGGCGCGGATATCCGCTTCCTGCCGCTCGATATAGCCCGCATATTTGCCATCGATCTCGATCTGCTCGGCAATGTCGGGCGCGATCGCCCCAAGCTCCGGCCAGATCGCGGCGAGCCGGGCGAGATCGATCCCGGGATAGGCCAAAAGATCGCCGGCCGACCGGGCGATCCCGTCCGCGTTGACCGGGATGCCCAGCGCCGCGAGCCGAGTCGGCGACAGCGCCAGGCGCCGCACCAAAGCGCGGGCCGTCTCGAGCGCCGCTTCTTTTGCCTGGTAGGCCCGCGCCCGTTCGCGCCCGACGCACCCCAAGGCCTCGCCCAGCCGGGTCAGGCGCTGATCCGCATTGTCGGCCCGCAGCACCAGCCGGTATTCGGCCCGGGAGGTGAACATGCGATAAGGCTCGGCCGTGCCCCGCGTGACCAGATCGTCGATCAGCACGCCGATATAGGCGCTGGCGCGATCGAGCGTGAACGCCCTGCCCCCGCCTGCCGCGAGCGCCGCGTTGAGGCCCGCGATCAGCCCTTGCGCCGCGGCTTCCTCGTAGCCCGTGGTGCCGTTGATCTGACCCGCCAGATAAAGGCCGCCGCACCGCTTGGTCTCCAAGGTGGCGTAAAGCTCGCGCGGATCGACGAAATCATACTCGATCGCATAGCCGGGCCGGATCATCCGCGCGTGCGCGAGGCCCGGGATGGACGCGACCATCGCCTCTTGCACGTCGCGCGGCAGCGAGGTCGAGATGCCGTTGGGATAGATCGTGTCGTCCTCGAGCCCTTCGGGCTCGAGGAAGATCTGGTGCCGCGGGCGGTCGCCGAACCGCACGACCTTGTCCTCGATCGACGGGCAATAACGCGGCCCCACCCCTTCGATCTGGCCCGAGTAAAGCGGCGCCCGGGACAGGTTGGCGCGAATGAGGGCGTGCGTCGCCGGCGTGGTCTCGGTGATGTGGCACGGCACTTGCGGCGTCTCGATCCGGCGCGTCATGAACGAGAACGGCGGCGGCGGGGTGTCGCCCGGCTGCACCGCGAGGCCGGACCAGTCGATGGTGCGGCCGTCAAGCCGGGGCGGCGTGCCGGTCTTGAGCCGGCCCAGCGCGAAGCCAAGCCGGCGAAGGGTCGCCGCGAGGCCGACCGACGGCGCCTCCCCGACCCGGCCGGCCGGAATCGTCTCGCTGCCGATATGGATAAGCCCGCGCAAGAACGTGCCGGTCGTGATGACGACCGCCCCGGCCGCGATCGTCTCGCCCGATCCCGTGGCGATCCCGGCGACCCTGCCGGCCGCGTCGATCACGAGGTCTTCGACCGCGAGCTCGGCGATCACGAGCCCGTCGATACCCTCGAGCAGCGACCGCATCGCCGCGCGATAGAGCTTGCGGTCGGCCTGGGCCCGCGGCCCTCGGACCGCCGGCCCTTTGGAGCGATTGAGGATGCGGAACTGGATGCCGGCGCGATCGGCCGCACGGCCCATGACTCCGTCAAGGGCGTCGATCTCGCGCACCAGATGACCCTTGGCAAGCCCGCCAATCGCGGGATTGCAGGACATTTCGCCGATCGTGTCGCGGCGGTGCGTCGCCAGCAAGGTGCGGGCACCCATCCGCGCCGCGGCGGCGGCCGCCTCGCAGCCGGCATGGCCGCCGCCAACCACGATCACGTCATACCGCACCGGACCGGCATCCTTTATCTGTCAGGGAAGCCAAGGATAGAAACTTTCGCGGCCGCCATCAAAGCCTGTCCGTGTTTCACGTGAAACGCCAAGCGCGCGTCCACAAGGACAGAATCGGTCAAATCATGGCAAATACTGTATTAAGAGGCTCAAGTAATACCAGATATTGTTATGATCACCCGAGTCGTCCCCGGGACGTTCCGGCAACCGATACTATAGGTTTGATTCGGCAAAGCGAATGTTCCCGGCCTGTTCCTATTTTCCGATGCAAAACTCGGCGAACAGCCGGTCCAGCATGTCTTCAACGCCGGTTCGGCCGGTGATTCGGCCAAGCGCCAACGCGGCCGCGCGGAGATCTTCCGCGGCAAGTTCCGGCAACGCCGCCTCGGCGAACCGGCCAAGGGCGGCCCTGCATTCCTCAAGCGCCCGACGATGGCGCAGGCGGGTGACCAGAGGAGCCGCCGTACCGGCAAATCGATCGGCGACGGCCGCGCCAAGCCGGTCGAGCAGCCGCTCCATCCCCGCCCCGGTCCGGACCGACAGCGCAAGGCCTTGCGGCGCTTTTGCTTGCGGCAGCAACAAATCGCTTTTGTTGGCGATCAGGATGGCGTTCTCGTCAAGCAGCTCGCGCAATCCCTCGACCTCGCCGGCGCGCGTCGCATCATAAAGCACGAGCTTCACATCGGCGCTTTGCGCGCGCGCCCGCGCGCGCCGCACGCCCTCTTCCTCCACGAGATCGGCGCCCGCGCGCAAGCCCGCCGTATCCCAGAGCTGCACCGGATAGCCATCGAGGTCGAGCGCCACTTCGATCACATCGCGGGTCGTGCCGGCAACCGCCGAGGTGATCGCGACATCGCGCTGCGCAAGCGCGTTCATGAGGCTCGATTTCCCGGCATTGGGCGGGCCGAGGATCGCCACCGCGACACCGTCCCTGAGCCGTTCGCCGCGCCGGCCATCGGCGAGATGCGCCGCGATGTCGTGCGCCAGCGCGCGTGCCATCTCGCGCGCCCCTTCCCACAAGCCCGCCGGAAGATCCTCGTCGGGGAAATCGATCGCCGCCTCGAGCCGGGCCTGCGTGTCGAGAAGCCGCCCGCGCCACGCTTCCGTCAGCCGCCCCAACGCGCCCTCGAGCTGACGCAGCGCTTGCCGGCGCTGCGCCTTGGTCTCGGCCGCGACAAGGTCCGCCAGCCCCTCGGCCGCGGCGAGGTCGAGTTTCTCGTTGAGGAACGCCCGGCGCGTGAACTCGCCCGGCTCGGCGATGCGGAGCCCTTGCCGCGACAGGGCCTCGAACAAGCCGGCGATGACGGCGCGGCTGCCATGCACATGGAATTCGGCGACGTCCTCGCCGGTGACGCTCGCCGGCGCCGGGAAATACAGCAACAGGCCGCGGTCGATCGTCTCGCCGTCGTGATCGCGAAACCGCGCCAGCGTCGCCTGGCGCGGCGCCGGTTCCCTTCCCGCGAGCGCCACGAGCACCTGCCTTGTCGCCGGCCCCGAGACGCGCACCACCGCGATCCCGGCGCGGCCCGGCGCGGTCGAAAGCGCGTAGATCGTATCGCTATCGCCCATACCCCTCGTCATCCCGGCTCGAATGCCACGGATTTTAGCCAAATCCGTGACCCCGATCACAGGCTGTGACGGGCGTCACACGCGCGACTCGGCCCGTCGCGATATCGATTTGCTAGCAACCCCGAGGGGGACCACCATGCAGACGCTGCTCGCCTTTCTGACGCCCTTGTTCTTCGCCGCCCATGATCCCTCCGAACCCGGTGCTTCCCGGCGGTGGCATCCCCAATTCCGGCGCGCCTCGACCGCGCCGCTCCCCTACGGATCGGACTTCAACCCGTATCAGTTCCTCGTCGAGACCAGCGAATACCGGGCGGCGCGCTGACAATGCCGCCAAAAAAAGCCCCGCCAAAGAGGGCGGGGCTCAGGGACTGCGCGGGCCTCGCGGGTTGGCGCGAGGCTCAACGGCGAAGCTAGCGCAGACGGCTGGTTGTTGTCTAGAACTAACTGTCGGCGGGGGCCGACCGTCAGCTGCCATCGCACCCGCCGATCCGGTATGATGCTTCCCGCATACCGGTGGAGGCTGTCATGGCGGTGCAATCGCTTCTCGGTTCCGCGCTCGCCGAGCCCGACTGACGTGCGCACCAACGCTCTCGGTAGCGAGACCAGCCCCTACCTGCTGCAACACCGGGACAATCCTGTCGCGTGGCAGCCCTGGGGTCCCGCCGCGCTCGCCATGGCGAAGGCCGAGGACAAGCCGATCCTTTTGTCGATCGGCTATGCCGCCTGTCACTGGTGCCACGTCATGGCCCACGAGAGTTTCGAGGATTCCGCCGTCGCGGCGCTGATGAACGAGCTCTTCGTCTGCATCAAGGTCGACCGCGAGGAGCGGCCGGACCTCGACACGATCTATATGCAAGCGCTCCACGCCATGGGCGAGCAAGGCGGCTGGCCGCTCACCATGTTCCTGACACCCGACGGCGAGCCATTTTGGGGCGGCACGTATTTTCCGCCGACCGCGCGGTGGGGGCGCCCCGCTTTTTCCGACGTGCTGCGCGCGATCGCCGCGGCCTATCGCGACAAGCGCGCGCAGATCGCGCAATCCGTGACCGCGCTCACCGCGGGATTGCAACGCCTCGGCGATCCGGTGGGCGGCACGGGGGTCACCCTCGCAACGATCGATCAGGCGGCGCGGCGTCTTGCGCAGGAAGTCGACCGCATCGACGGCGGCATCGGCGACGCGCCCAAATTCCCGCAAGTGCCGGTGTTCCAGCTCTTGTGGCGGGCAAGCCGGCGTCTGCACGACGACGGGCTTGCCGATGCCGTGCGTCTGACGCTCGACCATATCTGCCATGGCGGCATCTACGACCATGTCGGCGGCGGCTTCGCGCGCTATTCGGTCGATCGGCACTGGCTCGTCCCGCATTTCGAGAAGATGCTGTACGACAACGCATTGCTTCTCGAATTGCTCGCGAGTGCGTGGCAGGCGGCGGGGTCGGCGCTTTACCGCGCGCGCGTCGAAGAGACGATCGCGTGGGTCGCGCGCGAGATGCGATTGCCGGGCGGCGGCTTCGCCTCGAGCCTCGATGCCGACAGCGAGCACGAAGAGGGCAAATTCTACGTCTGGAGCGAAAGCGCGATCGACGCGGCGCTCGGCCCCCGCGCACAGCGCTTCAAAGCGGTCTATGACGTGACCGCGGGCGGCAATTGGGAAGGGAAGACCATCCTCAACCGCCTTCATGCAATGACGCTGGGCGATGACGCGAGCGAGGCCGAACTCGCGACCGACCGCGCGACGCTGCTTGCGCTGCGCGCCGGGCGCGTGCGGCCGGGTTGCGATGACAAGGTCCTGGCGGATTGGAACGGGCTCATGATCGCAGCGCTCGCCCAATGCGGCAGCGCCTTCGCCCGCGCCGACTGGATCGCGCTTGCGCAAGGCGCGTTCGACTTCGTATCGCGCGAGATGGACGAAGGCGGCGGGCGGCTCGCCCATGCCTGGCGCGCGGGCAAGCGCGCGCATCGCGCCGTGCTCGACGATTACGCCAACATGGCGCGCGCCGCTTTGATGCTGCACGAGGCGACCGGGGAGACGCGCTATCTCGACAATGCGCGGCAATGGGTCGCGATCTGCGATGCGCATTACCGCGATACCGAAAGAGGCGGCTATTTCTTCACCGCCGACGATGCCGAGGCGCTTTTAGTGCGCACAAAGCAGGCCTATGACCAGCCCAATCCCGCCGGCAACGGCACCCTGGTCGAGGTGCTGGCCCGGCTTCACTATCTCACCGGCGAGGATCATTTTCGCGCGCGGGCGGAAGAAATTCTCGCCGTCTTCTCGGGCGAGGTGGAACGCCATCTATTCGGACTCGGCACGTTGCTCAACGGTGCCGAGCTGTTGGCGCGGGCGTTGCAGGTCGTGGTCGCCGGCAAGCGCGGCGCGCCCGACACATTGGCGCTCTTGCGCGTCGTCCGCAGCCGATGCCTGCCGACGAAAATTCTTGCGGTCCTCGACGAGGGCACGGCGCTCCCGGCCGCTCATCCCGCTGCCGGCAAGACCATGGTCGGCGGCCGCGCCGCGGTTTATTTGTGCGAGGGACCCACATGCTCGTTGCCCTTGACGGACCCGGAAGCGCTTGGCGCGGCGCTTTCGACGCGCTGATGCCGCGGCTGTCGCTCGAGACGCAGTTCGGGCGCCTGACGCTTTCCGAGGAAGATGGCAGCATCGTCGAGCTGACCTGGGGCGGGCGCGCGAGCGGTCGGCCGACGCCGGCGCTCCTCGACGCAAAGAAGCAGCTCCTCGAATATTTCGCCGGCCGGCGCAAAGAGTTCGACCTTCCGCTCAAGCTCGAGGGTCAGCCCGCGGCGCTCCGCGTGTGGCAGCTCATGGCCGAGATCCCTTATGGGCAGACGCGGACCTATGGCGATCTCGGCAAGGTTCTGGGCCTGTCGCCGCGTTTTGTCGGACAGGCCTGCGGCAGCAACCCGCTTCCCATCTTCGTCCCGTGCCATCGCGTTGTCGGCAGCAACGGCGCCTTGGGCGGCTATAGCGGCGGCGAGGGCGCGGAGACGAAGCGCCGCCTGCTTCAGCTCGAGCACGCGCTGCTGCTGTAGCGTCCGCCGGCGGCGTGGCAGCGCGCCGCGACGCAGGCTATGCTTCGTCTTCCCCGCACGCTTTCCAGAGGGAGCGCCTCATGTCCCATGCGATCCATGTCCACAAATACGGCGGACCCGAAGTCATGGTGTGGGAAGAGACCGTTCTGGGGAAGCCGAAGCCGGGCGAAGCGCTCATCCGGCAGACCGCGGTGGGCCTCAACTTCGTCGATGTCTATAACCGCTCGGGCCTCTACCAGGCCCCGCTCCCGACCGGGCTTGGCGCCGAAGGCGCCGGCGTCATCGAAGCGCTTGGCGAGGACGTCACCGATCTCCAGGTCGGCGATCGCGTCGCTTATGGCAATTCGCCGCTCGGCGCCTATGCCGAGGAGCGGCTTATCCCGGCCGACCGCCTGGTCAAGCTGCCGGACGGGATCGACGACAAGACCGCGGCGGCGATGATGCTGAAGGGCCTTACGGTCCAATATCTCATCCGTCAGATCTACAAGGTGAAGCGCGGAGACACGATCTTGTGCCATGCCGCGGCGGGCGGCGTCGGGCTCATTTTGTGCCAATGGGCAAAGCATTTGGGCGCCACCGTCATCGGCACGGTCGGCAGCGACGCCAAGGCGGCCGAGGCGAAGGCGCATGGCTGCGATCATCCGATCGTCTACACGCGCGAGGATTTCGTGAAGCGCGTTGCCGAGATCACCGATGGCAAGAAGGTTCCCGTCGTCTATGATGGCGTGGGCAAGGACACTTTCATGAAGTCGCTCGATTGTCTCGCGCCGCTGGGGCTCATGGTCTCGTTCGGCAATGCTTCGGGACCGGTCGAGAATATCAATCTCGGCGTGCTCGCGGCCAAGGGATCGCTGTTCGTGACGCGGCCCACGCTGTTCACCTATGCGGCAAAGCGCGAATCGCTCCTCGCGATGGCGAAGGACCTGTTCGACGCCGTCCTGTCCGGCGGCGTGAAGATCCAAGTCAACCACACCTACCCTCTGAAAGAGGCGGCGCGGGCGCATCGCGAGCTTGAAAGCAGACAGACCACCGGTTCGACCGTGCTGACGGTGTAATCCGTTGCTCGACAAAATCCGCGCCTGCGTCTTCGACGCCTATGGCACCCTCTTCGATTTCGGATCGGCAGTCGCGCGATGCGGTGCGCCGCTTCAGGGCAAGGACGAGGCGCTGACCCGGCTATGGCGGGATAAGCAGCTTCAATATACCTGGCTGCGGTCGCTGCAGCACCGGCACG
>DATJLY010000063.1:0-3146 GCA_035509095.1 Allostellaceae bacterium
GGGCTGCGGCGCGCCTTGACCAGCGACATCTCGACGCCGGGATGGGCATTCAGCACCGCCTCGACTTCCTCCGGCAGGACCTTGAAGCCGCCGACATTGATGATGCCGTCGCGCCGGCCGACAAAGTAGAACCGATCACCCCGCCGCTCTACCAGATCGCCCGTGTCGACGAATCCCTCAGGATCGACGAGGCGGGCGGCAGCCTCATCCAAATAGCGCGCCGCGGTTCGCGACGACCGGATGCGCAGCGTGCCGTCCACGACCTTGAGCTCCGCCTCGGAATCGGGGCGCCCAAAAAAACGCGCCGGAAACCCGGCGAGCCCATCGTCAACCTCGAACGCGGTGCCTGCTTCGGTCGACGCGAAGGCGTGGGACACCCCCGCTTCGGCATAGAACGCGCCCAGATGATCGAGGATCGCCTGGTCCGCGATCTCACCGGACATGCGGACATAGCGTGGCGTGATCTTGCGAGCCGCCGGGCTCATCAGCACGCGGCGCCAATGGGACGGCGTTCCGGTGATGTGCGTCACGCCGCGCGCGCCCACGCGGGTCAGGAAATCCGCGGTTGATTCCTCCGCATCCGACAGGATGAGCGAACATCCGCCAAGCAGCGCGCGCAGAAACACGACGAGCCCGCCATAGCGGCGGATGTCGTAGAACGTGCTCCAAATGCCGGATTGGCCGAGGCCGGCGCCCGCTCTGGTGGGACCGGCAAGGCTCGCGAGGCTGTGGACCACGAGCTTCGGCACGCCGGTCGTGCCCGAGGTCAGCAAGATCCACTCGGTATCGATAGCACGCGCGGGCGGCGCCGCAATTGCCCCGTCGAGCCGGAGCGGCCCATCCGAAACGATCGCATCCACCTCCGCCGTCGCGATGATCGCCGCCCGGTGCGCGTCCGGTACGCCGGGCGGACAGAGCACCACCCGGCGCGCAATGCCGTCGAGCTCGATCAACGCACGCGAGGCCGCAAGCTGATCCTTCGGCGCCACCAGGACCGAGCGCCCGGAACAATGATTGGCACCAACCGCAACATCGGCGAGCCGAAGACTTGCCGATTTGCCCCGCAGCCATTGGTTTGCGTGGCCCGGGCCCCCGCTCAGCGCCTGCAGCAGCGAACGTCCGTCACCGAGGGGCATCTTGGTAGAACTTGACGAAATCCCCGACCGTGGTCGGAAACTCGATGTCCTCGGCCGCGCTGAACGGATCGAAGCCGAGCTGGTCCTCGAGCCGCGCCACGATGATCGCAAAGCACAGCGAATCAAGTCCCGATTCGAGCAGCACCAGATCATCGCTAAGCGGCGCCAGGGTCTTGCTCTGCTCCTTGGCGACCTGCTCGAACTGGGCAAGAACCGCTTGCCGCACATCCATGGTGAGGCTCCGAAAGACGCGCGCGGCACGCTCAAAGCCGATCTTCCGGCGCTTGTCAATTCGGCTCGGGCGCCAGCGCCGATGCGATGCGGCTTTCGATGAGGCGGGCGACCGGGCTGCGATAATGGACCGAATCCCAGAAATTCTCGTCCTGGCGCGTCATCGCGTCGTCGACGAGGAAATCGAGCATGACCGAGCCCGGCCGCGCCGCGGCAATCGCGCGATAGGCCGATTTGCAGGCCTCCAGATGCTGCGACGCGGCGTCCGTCCGAGGCAGGGTCTCGGCATAGCGCGGGACCTCCACCAGCACGATCCGCGTTTCGGGGCCAAGATGATCCACAAATTTCCGAAGCAGCGGCGGCGCCGTGAAATCCGCGCCGGATGCGGTGGGGCGCTCCGGCGCCGGCTCGACGGCTTCGACATCGAGCCCCTTCCAGGCGTGGCCCGTGTCGTAATCATGATAGCCATCGGCAGTCGCGCTGCGCTCGCGGCCGAGGAGCATCTTGATCTTGCGGATCGCGGCCTCGATGCTCTTGTACCGCATCATGCCGAGCGCATAGTCGATCCTGCTGTCGCTGTAGAGCCAGAACGGGAACGGATAGATGATCGGGATCGGCGTCTCGGTCGTGCACCACGTCGAATCGAGACCGAAGACAAGGGTCAGGCGTTCACCGCGGTGATGGCGGCGAAACCAGTCGGCGATCGCGATCTGCTCGCGCGGGCCCGATCCCGGCACCGCCAACGAAACGAAGTGGTCGTCGGTCAGACGCGAAAGCCGCTCGGGATCGAGGAGCTGTATGGTCGAATTGCCGAACACGGCGGCATCGATGCCCGGCCGCCGACCGATGCTGGCGAAACTCAACCGCTGACCGAAATCGGGCACGCCGCGGCTTGGCAGCAGCGCGAACCGGCCGGTGTCGTAGGGATCGACGGCAAGCACGAACGCGGCAAGCACGAGCCACAAGACGACCGTCGCCAGCAGATAGCGACGGATCAGCCGGTGCCAGGATTGCCCGTCAGAACCGGAAATAGATGAACTCATAAGCCGGTCCGTCGCCGAGCTTGAACAAAAGCAGGGCGGTCGCGAGCGCGGCCGCCGGCGCCAGCCACGCATACGGGCGCAACCGCGCCGCGATCTCCTGGCTCGTCGGGCCCAGAAGCGCGACGCAGGCCGCCAGCAGGATGGTGCGAAGCGCATCGGGCCGGGTCAATCCCACGCCCCCCGCCATAGCCGCATAGATATGGCCCGCGGCGGCAAGGCTTGGCGCGCGGAACAGAACCCACGTGACCAACAGGAACAGCATGAGCAGAACCCATCCGAGCGCTACCGGCATCGGCCTCAGGAAGCGGCGCCACAGCACCCCGGCGCACAGCCCGGCGCCGTGAAGCAACCCCCACAGCACGAAGCCCCAGCCCGCGCCATGCCAAAGCCCGCCGAGGCCCATGGTGAGAAGAAGCGCCATGATCTGCCGGCCAAGGCCATGGCGGTTCCCGCCCAGCGGGATGTAGAGATAATCGCGCAGGAACCGCGACAGGGTCATGTGCCAACGCTGCCAGAATTCACGCAGTCCCGTGGAACGGTAGGGCGCGTTGAAATTGAGCGGCAGCGTGAAGCCCAGCATCAGGCCAAGGCCGATCGCCATGTCGGAATAGCCGGAAAAATCGAAATAAATCTGGAAGGGAAAGGCGAGCGCGGCGGTCCAGGCCTCTCCCGGCGTCACCGCGCCCGTGGCGGCGGCGGCGAACACGGGATCGGCGTGCGAGGCGAGCGCGTCGGC
>DATJLY010000064.1:0-3426 GCA_035509095.1 Allostellaceae bacterium
GCGGCGGACGCGATCGGCGGCTAGTCTTAAGTCAGGAGAGCGGCCGCCCGCCGCCGGGAACCGGCGCGTCGAAGGCGACAAGGGTCATCGCCACCATCGCATAAAAGCCGGCGCCCGCGATGAGCTCGATCAAGAGATCGAGCCCCCGCACCGTCTCGGCCCGGGCATAGGTCGCGTCGCTCAAGCCGCGGCGCTCGACGAGCTCGCTCACCGTGTCATAGACGACGCGCTCGATCTCGCGCTCGAACTGAGGGGTCTTGCGCGCGCGGATCGCCTCGATCACCGCGTCCGGAAGGCCGGCGGCGCGCGCCGCCTCTTCATGGACATGCCACTCATATTGCGCCGACCAACTGCGCGCGATGATCAGCACCATGAGCTCGAAGACGCGCGGCTCGAGCCGGGATTTGCGGCGCAGCACGTTGCCGAGCCGGTTGGCGCCGTCGGCGAGCTCGGGGAGGCGCAGCCAGATCGCGAACGGCCCGCGCGCGTGACCGCCGCGCACGCTGGCGATCTCGTGCTCGATGCGTTTCTGCTCTTGTGTCAGCGCCTCGGCGGCAAGCTCCGGAACGCGGCTCATTGGCTCCTCCTCGTTGTCGTGCAATTCTTACGGCAAGATGCCGAACCGGGCGAGATTTTTGCGGCAGGGAGGTTTTCATCATGATGGTCACGTCGCGACGGACTTTTGTCGCCGGCCTGTCGGCGCTGGCGGCGGCCTCGACCCTCGGCGCGCGCCCGCTCGCGGCGCAAGCGGCAAGCCCGCGGATCATCGATACGCACCACCACATCTACCCGCCCGCCTTCGTCGGGCCGAACCTCGACCGCATCGTGAAGGACGCTTCGCTGCCGGCGTCGGCCTATACCAGCTGGACGCCGCAATACGCGCTCGACCAGATGGGAAAGGCCGGCATCGCCACCGCCATCGTCTCGATCTCGACGCCCGGGATCTGGTGGGACGACGGCAACGCCGCGGCGCGGATGCGGGCGCGCATCTGCAACGAGTACGGCGCCAAGATGGCGCAGGATCATCCCGGCCGGTTCGGCATGTTCGCGGCGATCCCGCTGCCGGACATCAAGGGCAGCCTGCGCGAGATCGCCTATGCCTACGACGCGCTGAAGCTCGAAGGCATCGGCCTGCTGACGAGCTACAAAGGGCATCTGCTTGGCGACAAGGCGTACGAGCCGGTCTTCGAGGAGCTGAACCGGCGCAAATCGGTCGTGTTCGTGCATCCGACCATGTCGTGCTGCGGCAACGTCTTCCCCGGCATCAGCAGCGCCAGCATCGAGTTTCCGACCGACACCGCCCGCGCGATCACGAGCCTTGCCGCGTCCGGCACGATGGCGCGCTTTCCCGACGTGACCTTCATCTTCTCGCATGGCGGCGGCGTGCTGCCCTCGGTCCTGCAACGCTTCGGCAGCATCGACGGCAACCTGACGCCGGAGGAGCGCGCCCAGCGCCTGCCCAAGGGCCTCGGCTATGAATTGAAGCGGCATTATTACGACGTGGCGAGCGTCGGCGCGGCACCCGTCGCGATGGCCGCGGTCTTGAAGGCGTGGCCGATCACGCAGCTCACCTATGGCTCGGACACGCCGTTCGGCTCGGCGACGGCGATCGCCACCGGCATCACGAAAGAGGGGCTGAGCGATGCCGACCTCGCGGCCATTCAGCGCGGCAACGCGGCGCGGCTTTTCCCGCGCTATGCCTGATCAGGTCCCGGCATGCCGGCGCCACGCGCGCCAATCGGCGAGCGTCGCGTCGGCCATCTTCACCGCCGCTTCGTGCAGCCACCGGCCGCCGCGCCGCTTCAGATCGCGGCGGATCGCCGGCAGCGCGTCTGGCGAGCCGAAATGCACGTTGGCCGTCTCGTGGCCCATCGCGCGGAGGATGTGCCGCTCGTTGCGGATCTTCGGGAAGTCGGCAAGCGAGATGCGCGAGCAATGCGGCCCGATCCGGCGCAGCACCCATCTTTTGCGCGCGCCGTAATAGGGATCGTGCGAGCGCACCGCGCGCGCGACAAGCGCCGCGAGATAAAGCGTCTCGCTCCGCGCGCCTTCGGCCCAGCCATAGGCCGATGGCAGCATGGCCTTTGCCTCCCGCGCCAGGAACCCGCTCTCGAAGCTGCCCCACGCCACATAGCGCGGGCGACCAAGGCTGCCCAAGCCCGCGACGCGCGCGCAGAGCCGGACCTTCCCCTCACAGTCCGGCAGCTCGGCGAGGAGCAGCTTCCTCACGCGGCGCGGCGGATCGGCGGCGCGCAGCGTCGCGATCTTGGCCCAAAAGCGCACCGGATCGCGCTCGGCGCCAAGCGCCATCTGGCGGAGGGAGGGGTGCGTCTCTTCCAGCACGAAGGCCTCGGGCGCCCGGTTTACGATCGCGTCGCGATAGGCTGAAAAGATCGCGGTCGAAGCGGCCTGCGGCGCGATCGACAGATGCTGCTCGCGGATCGCGAGGAGCGCGCTGGTGGCAAGCCGCACCAGATCGATCGTATACGGCATCGGAAAGGCTTCGTCGAAATCGTTGATGCCCCAAGCAAGCCGTCCTTCGCGATCGCGCCAGGTACCGAAATTCTCGACATGAAGGTCGCCGACGACGAGCGCTTTGGGCGCCGCCGCCAGATCGGGGCAAATCTCGCGCCACAGCATGACCCAGCGATAGAAGGTCGCCCGCAGGAACGGGAACGCGGCCTCCGCCATCGCGCGATGCTTGAGGCGCAGGTCCGGCTCGACAACATCGATGCGCTTCCGCAGCCAGCGCTCGTAGTCCCGGGTCGCGGCGACGATGTCCATGGCGCCACGGTGCGCTCTCCCCGTGCCTGCCGCAAGTGGGTCGACGGCGGCGGCGGAACCAGCGAGAATGCGCCGCGCCCTTTTGGGAGGACCGGATGAAGTTCAATTTCTTCCATCTGATGCCGTGGTGCGACGCGAACGAGCCCGACCGCGAATGGCCGGTTTCGAATCGCAACTTCGTCCCCGAAAAGGGCACCGATCTCTACCGGACCTATATCGACACGATGATCTATGCCGAGGAATGCGGGTTCGACTGGGTCGGCTGCAACGAGCACCATTTCAGCCCTTATGGGCTCATGTCGAATTGCAACTTGATCGGCTCGATCCTGATCAACCGCACCAAGAATGTGCGCGTCGCCATGTGCGGCAATCTCGTACCGCTGCTCAACCCGATCCGCGTCGCCGAGGAATATGCGATGCTGGACGTGATGTCGGGAGGACGGCTCATCGCCGGCTTCATGCGCGGCATCCCGCACGAATATGTCGCCTACAACATCCCGCCGGACGAATCCTGGGAACGGCTCGCCGAGGCCTTTGACCTCATCGTCAAATGCTGGACCGAGCCCGAGCCCTTTGGTTGGGAGGGCAAGTATTACCAGTACCGCGCCGTCTCGATCTGGCCCCGGCCCTATCAGAAGCCTT
>DATJLY010000065.1:0-3491 GCA_035509095.1 Allostellaceae bacterium
CGTGCCGGTGATCGTCGGGTCGGTGTCGCCGAGATCCTTCAGGATGCTGGCGATCGTGCGCTGCTCGACCGGGTGGTTGATGACAATGCCGAACGCGCCCGAATCATCATCCTTAACGAGCAGGATGACCGCTTCGGCAAAGCGCGGATCGCTCATGTCGGGGGCGGCGACCAGAAGCTGACCGGCAAGCGATGAGGAGCCCTCATGCTGGCCCGGACCTGGCGTGGCGGCGGCGAACACGACCGCAACCACACCGGCCGCGAGCGCTTGCGCAAGGGCCGAAGAGCGGAGTTGCATGACAGCCTCTTGGGTTGCCGGCGCCTTGGTCATTAGGGACCCGCTTGCCGCACGCTGTCAAACGTCAAGGCGTCGTGCGTTGCTTCACCAAGTCTGGCAAGATGCCGGTCAAAATCGCGAGGAGGAACCCATCCGCCGATCGAATTTCCCTGGTCATGCTCGCCGCGCCATGCTGGCGCTGGGGTTGACGCTTGCCGCGGCCGCGCCCACGCGGGCGGCCGACATCCTCACGCTTCACCGTCTCTCCGCGGCGCTCGCGAACGAGGCGGTGGGCGCAGCCGTCGCGGCTTGTGCGAAACAGGGATATGCCGAGACGGTGGTGATCGTCGATGCCGACGGCGTGCGCCAGGCCGAGCTGCGCGGCGACGGCGCGGGCATCCACACCCTCGATAGCGCCAACGACAAGGCCTATACGAGCATCACCTTCAAGACCGACACCGGCGCACTCGTCGGCCGCGCCCAGCAGATCGGCACGCTCACCTCGAAGCTGCCGCACCTGCTTCTGTTTCAGGGCGGGTTGGTCATCAAGATCGGCGACGAGGTGGTGGGCGCGATCGGCGCCAGCGGCGCGCCGGGCGGCCCGCTCGACGAAGGCTGCGCCAAGGCGGGCATCGACGCGATCCGCGACCGTCTGAAATAACGGTGCGTCAGGTCCGGTCTGGGATCGTGTCCGGGACCGGCGCCGGGTCGTGGTGGCGCGGGATCACGATGTTGCCGTTGCCGTCGACATAGGGAAGACCATAGGTCGGGATGGCGCTCTCCAGCAGCTCGATCGAGCGTAACAGCTCCTCGGTGCCTTTTCGCGCCAAGTGCTCGGCTTGTTGAAGCTGCTGGCGCATCTGATCGTCCGGGAATTCGGGCGGCTGCCCGGCGCTCGACAAGCCTGGCGTGAGCGCCAGGATCGGCAGGACGGCTAACATCAGGGCTCGAGGCGTCATGCGCGGCTACCTTTCGGGCCAGGACGGCAGGATAGCCGCCCGCCCCCGCGCGGGGAAGCCCCGGGACCGTCAGATCTTGCTGTGCGTGCCGTCGCAGAACGGCTTGTTGCCACTCGCCTTGCAGCCGCACAGCCAAACCTTCTCGGTCTTCTCGGCGACAAAGGCCTGCGGCCGGAGGCCGAAATCCTTGTGCGTGCCGTCGCAGAACGGCTGCGACTTGCTGCGCCCGCAGGCGCACCAGACGTAGCGCTGGCCCGCCGTCACATCGACGCCATAAGGGCTCTTCTGGGCGGGGATCGGATCGGCCATTTTCTTCTCCTGAAAGGCGGCTCGGGGCCGAATTTGGTCGAAATCCCGCCGCTTGGGAAGGGGTCGCGTCAATAGGATCGCGGCAGCCCCAGCACATGCTCGGCGACGTAGGCAAGCACCAGGTTCGTCGAGATGGGCGCGGTCTGGAACAACCGGGTCTCGCGCCACTTGCGCTCGACATCGTATTCGCGCGCGAAGCCGAAGCCGCCGTGCGTCTGGAAGCAGGCTTCGCCGGCATGCCAGGACGCATCGGCCGCGAGCAGCTTCGCCATGTTCGCCTCGGCCCCGCAGGGCGCCCCCGAATCGAACAGGGCCGCGGCCTTGCGGACCATGAGATCAGCCGCCTCGGTCTCGGCGAAAGCGCGCGCGATCGGGAACGCGACGCCCTGATTTTGCCCGATCGGACGGTCGAACACGACCCGCTCCTTCGCATAGGCGACCGCTGTGCGGATGAACCATCGCGCATCGCCGACCGCTTCCGACGCGATCAGGATGCGCTCGGCATTCATGCCGTCGAGAATGTAGCGGAAGCCCTTGCCCTCTTCGCCGATGAGGTTCTCGAACGGCACCTTCACGCCGTCCAAGAATATCTCGTTGGTGTTGTGGTTGATCATCGCGCGCAGCGGGCGGATTTCGAGCCCGTCGCCGCGGGCCTCGCGCATATCGACCAGGAACACGGACAGCCCGTCGCCGCGCCGCGCCACTTGCTCGGCGGGCGTCGTGCGCGCCAAAAGCAGCATGAGATCCGACTGCCGCGCGCGCGAGGTCCAGACCTTCTGCCCGTGAATGACATAATGGTCATTGCGCCGTTCGGCGCGGGTCTTGAGCTTGGTCGTGTCCGACCCGGTCGTGGGCTCGGTGACGCCGAACGCCTGCAGGCGCAATTCGCCCGACGCGATCTTCGGCAGGTACATCTCTTTCTGCGCGGTGCTGCCGTGACGCAGCAAGGTGCCCATGATGTACATTTGCGCATGACACGCGCCCGCGTTGCAGCCGGCGGCGTGAATTTCCTCGAGGATGACCGACGCCGCGCGCAGCGGCAGGCCCGAGCCGCCATAGCGCTCCGGGATCAGCGCGCCGAGATATCCCGCCTCCGTCAGCGCGCGCACGAAAGCTTCGGGATATTCCTCCTGCGCCTCGCGCTCGCGCCAATAAGGGCCGGGAAAGCCGGCGCAGATGCGGCGCACCGCCTCGCGGATGTCGGGGAAATCCTCGCCGAGCTTCAGTTCCAGGTCGCTCATCGCGGGCTCATCGTCCGGTGAAGCGGGCTTTGCGCTTTTCGTTGAAGGCGGTAATGCCCTCCCGCCTGTCCTCCGTCGGGACGAGGCGGTTATACGCCTCGATCTCGAACAGGAGTGCGCTGCGAAGATCGAGCTGAAGCCCGGTATGGATCGATCGCTTCGCCTGACGCACGGCGATGGGCGCGTTGTCGGCGATCGCGGCGGCGGCGCCGAACGCTTCGTCCATCAGCCGCTCCTTCGCGAAGAGCCGGTTGACGAGGCCCCAGGCGAGCGCGTTCTCGGCGGTGATCGGGCGGCCCGTCAGGATCGCTTCTTTGGCACGGCGCTCGCCGATGGCGCGCGGCAGGAATTGCGTGCCGCCGGCACCCGGCATGATGCCAAGCGTGACCTCGGTCAGCGCAAAGCGCGCCGTGGGCACGGCGTAGGCGAAATCGCACGCGAGCATCATCTCGAGCCCGCCGGCATAAGCGTGTCCATTGACCGCCGCGATCACCGGAACCGGCACGTCGAGAAGCGCCCAGTATTGCCGCTCGAACAACACATGCTGCGCCTGCCAGTCGGCGTCGCTCATGCCTTGGCGTTCTTTGAGATCGGCACCGGCGCAGAAGGCGCGCTCACCCGCGCCTGTGAGAATGACCGCGCGCGTTTCTCCGGGGTCGTTCGTCAGTGCGCTCCACAGCGACAGAAGGTCCCGCGCCATCTGCGT
>DATJLY010000066.1:0-4246 GCA_035509095.1 Allostellaceae bacterium
ATCTGTTCGCGACCGCGCCGATGCGCGATGTGTTCTCCGACCGCGCGCGCGTGCAGCGTTATCTCGACATCGAGGCCGCCTTGGCCCGTGTCCAGGCGCGGCTCGGCATCATCCCGGCCGAGGCGGCCGACGAGATCTGCCGCCATTGCCATGCCGAAGAGATCGACATGGCGCGCCTCAAGGTTCAGACCGAACGGATCGGCTATCCGGTCTTGCCGGTGGTGCAGCAGCTCGTGGGGTTGTGCCGCGACGGGCTTGGCGAATGGTGCCATTGGGGCGCCACCACCCAGGACATCACCGACACCGCGACGGTGATGCAGATCCGCGCCGGGCTCGCGCTCGTCGAGCAGGATCTCGATGCCATCGCGGGCTCGCTCGCCGGCCTGGCCCGCAAACACCGCGACACGCCGATGGCGGGACGCAGCAACCTGCAGCAGGCGGTGCCGATCACCTTCGGCTACAAGATGGCGGTGCTCCTTGCCGGCATCGACCGGCACCGCGCCCGCCTCAAGGAGCTGCGGCCGCGCGCGCTGGTCGGCGAATTCGGCGGCGCCGCCGGCAATCTCAGCTCGCTCGGCACGCGCGGGCTCGAGGTGCAGCAAGGGCTGATGGTCGAGCTGGGCCTGGGTCAGCCCGAAATCGCCTGGCACACCATGCGCGACCGCATCGCCGAGGTCGGCTGCTTCCTGGGCCTCGTCACCGGCACGCTGGGCAAGCTCGCGACCGACGTGAAGCTGATGATGCAGACCGAGGTCGAGGAAGTGTACGAACCGTTCGCCGAAGGGCGCGGCTCGTCCAGCACCATGCCGCAAAAGCGCAACCCGATCTCGTCCAACTACATCACCGCGTGCGTCGCGATGGTGCGGCAGAACGTGGCGGCGCTGTTGGACGCCATGGTCGAGGATCACGAGCGCGCGACCGGCCCGTGGGAGATCGAATGGGTCGCGGTGCCGGAGATTTTCCTGCTGTCGGCGGCGGCGCTCGCGCAGGCACGGTTCCTGGTCGCGGGGCTCGAGGTCGACCCGGCGCGGATGCGCGCCAATCTCGACCTGACCCGTGGGCTCATCGTGTCCGAGGCGGTGATGATGGGTCTGGGCCCGCATCTCGGCCGCCAGCGCGCGCACGACCTGGTCTACGATATCTGCCGGGCCGTCATCGCGACGGGGCGGCCGTTCCTGGACCTGCTGGCCGAAAATCCCGAGATCGCGGCCCACATGAATCGCACTGCCTTGGCAAAGCTCGTCGATCCCGCGAACTATCTGGGCCTCGCGGGGGAGATGGTGGACCGGGTGCTGAAGGGGCGCTCTTGATTTGAACGCATAAACCATTATATTGTACGTACGCCGCAAGGCAGGCATGATCGGTAGTCTGGGTCAACGAAAAGGAAGCGGGGCGTGGCGAGGATTATCAATTGTCGCGTAATTTGGGGCCGGCTCATGGCCCTGGTGACGGCGCTGGTCCTGGCGCTGCCGGCTTGGGCGGCCGATCCCATCAAGATCGGCTTCTCGATGGCGCTCACCGGCGGGGGTGCCGCCAATGGCAAGGTGGCGCTCTTGGCCCTCAAGATCTGGGAGGCCGATCAGAACGCCAAAGGCGGGCTCCTGGGCCGGCCGGTCAAGCTCGTCTATTACGACGACCAGACCCAGCCCTCGCAGGTGCCGGGCATCTATACGAAGCTGCTCGAGGTCGACAAGGTGGACCTTATCCTCGGCCCCTATTCCACCATCATGAACGCGCCGCTGATGCCGATCGCGATGGCGCACAACATGGTCCTCGTGAGCCTCACGGCGCTCGGCGTCAACGAGCAGTTCCACTATCCGCGCTATTTCTCGACGGTGCAGACCGGGCCCAACCCCGACAAGGTGTTCTCGCACGGGTTCTTCGTCGCGGCGGCGGCCCAGACGCCGAAGCCCGAGACCGTGGCGATGGCCTCGAGCGACCAGGAATTCTCGCGCAACGCGACCGACGGCGCGCGCGAGAACGCCAAGGCGGCCGGGATGAAGATCGTCTACGACAAATCCTATCCGCCCTCGACCGCCGACTTCGCGCCGATCGTCCGCGCGATCCAGGCGACCAACCCCGACGTGCTCTACATCGCCTCCTATCCGCCCGATTCGGTCGGCATGCTGCGCGCCATCAGCGAGATCGGGTTCAAGCCCAAGATGGTCGGCGGCTCGATGGTCGGCCTCAACAACACCACCATCAAGATGCAGCTGGGGCCGCTTCTGAACGGCGTCGTGGGTTACGAGAACTGGCTGCCGCTGAAGCCGCTGCTGTTTCCCGGCGTCGAGGCGATGCTGAAGAAATACCAGGCCGAGGCGCCGGCCGAAGGCGTCGACCCGCTGGGCTACAACACCGCCACCTCCGCCTATGCCTATGCCCAGGTGCTGGGCGAAGGCGTCGAGGGCGCAGGCAGCCTCGACCAGGGCAAGATCGCGGACTGGCTGCACAACAACGAGCTCCACACGGTGCTGGGCGATTTCCGCTATGGCCCCGACGGCGAGTGGAACAAGTCGCGCTTCCTCACGGTCCAGTACCGCAACATCACCGGCAAGACGCTCGACCAGTTCAGCGATCCGGCCAAGGTCGCGGTCGTCGATCCGCCCGAGTTCAAGACCGGCGACCTGATCTATCCTTACGAGAAGGCGGTGAAGAACTAGGCGATGACCCCGCTTGACGGTCTCTCCGCCGCCGAGGCCCGCCGGCGCATCCGGCGCGGCGAGTATTCGGGCCAGACCGCGGGCGTCGGGGCGGGCGTGGCGCAAGGCAATATCGCCATCCTTCCGGCGGACTGGGCGGAGGATTTCCTGCGCTTCTGCCTTGCCAATCCCAAACCGTGCCCGCTGCTCGCCGTGGGCGAGCCGGGGCGGGCCGATCTTCCGGGCCTCGGACGCGACATCGACATCCGCACCGACGTGCCGCGCTACCGCGTCTTTCGCGACGGCGCGGCGGTCGAGGCGCCAAACGATATAAGGGCGCATTGGCGCAACGATCTCGTGACCTTCGTGCTCGGCTGCTCCTTGTCCTTCGAGTGGCCGCTGATCGAGGCGGGCCTTTCGATCCGGCACATCGAGGCGGGCACGACCGTGCCGATGTACCGCACCAACATCGCGACCACGCCGGCGGGGCGGCTTCGCGGGCCGCTCGTCGTGTCGATGCGGCCGTTCCGACCGGCCGATGCGATCCGCGCGGTGCAGGTGACGACGCGCTTTCCCGGCGTCCATGGCGCGCCGGTCCATATCGGGCTGCCGGGCGCGCTCGGCATTGGCGATCTCGCCCGTCCCGACTATGGCGATCCGGTCGAGGTGCGGGCGGACGAGCTGCCGGTGTTCTGGGCCTGCGGCGTGACGCCCCAGGCCGTGATCGAGGAGGTGAAGCCGCCCTTCTTCATCTCGCACTATCCGGGGTGCATGCTGGTGACCGATGTCCCCAATGCCAGCCTCGCGGTGATGTGATGCCTATCCCGCGCCGTCCGTGACGCCGCTGATCAGGTTCGCGGCAAGCAGGTCTTCGCTATCGAGCGTGCCGATCGGGGAAACCCGCCCGGGAAGAGCGTCGAGCCAGTCCTGGAGCGCGCGTCGGGCGGCGACCGCCGCCTCGAGCCCCACCGCCTCGAAGCGCAGGATATCGCCCGGCCGCGCCTGACCCAGCACCGGAAGATCGGCGCTGATCACGGTCGCGATCTTCGGATAGCCGCCGGTGGTCTGGCGGTCGGCCAACAGGATGATCGGCTGGCCGCCGCCAGGAACCTGGATGCTGCCGGCCGCGATCGCGTCCGAGATGATGTTGAACCCGCGTGCATGCGTGAGTGGCGCGCCCTCGAGCCGCAGTCCCATCCGGTCGGCCGCGTGCGTGACGCGGTAGGCGCTGCTCGACAGCGCGTCGATGGCGGCGTGGGTGAAGTGATCCTGCTGCGGCCCGACCACGACCCTGATCCGCGGGTACGACGGCGGCGCCGCCGCAAGCCGCAAATCCGGGCCATGCGGCGTCGTCTCCGCGAGCGGCAGCAGGTCGCCCTCGGCCAGCGCGCGCCCGGCAAAGCCGCCGATGCCGGAACGGTGATGCGTCGCGACGCTGCCGAAGCGCGGGGCCGCGGCAAAACCGCCACGGACCGCGAGATAGGTGCGCATGCCGTGGCGCGCCGTTCCGAGCCGCACCACCGCGCCTGGCCTCAGCGTGTGGCTGCGCCCTGCCGCTGCGGCCGCGCGGTCGATCGTCATGGGCATGTCGGCCCCGGCTATGGCGA
>DATJLY010000067.1:0-8164 GCA_035509095.1 Allostellaceae bacterium
CGGCGACGTGATCATCACCAATCATCAGCGCGTGGCTGGCCAGCATCTCAACAACATCGTCATCTACACCCCCTATTTCTTCGACGGCGAGCTGATGATGTTCGCGATCGTGCGCGCGCACTGGATCGATGTCGGCGGCTGGAGCACCGGCTTTGGCGCCGGCCCGCACGTACCCGATCCCTGGCTCGAAGGGTTGCAGCTCAACCAGGTCAAGATCTACCGCGCCGGCGAGCTGGACGAGACGCTTTACCGCGTCATCTCCGACAATATCCGGTTCCCCGAATCATCGCTCGGCGACATGAAGTCCCAGATGGCCGCGTGCCGGCTTGCCGCGCGCCGGCTCGACGAGCTGTTCCATAAATATGGCCGCGACACCATCATGGGTGCGATCCACCGCATCTTCGACGAGACCGAGCGCAAGTGCCGCAACGTCGTGGCGCAGCTCCCGGACGGCGTCTACGAGGCGCATGCCGCGCTCGATGATGACGGCGTGCTCGAGAACGACCCCGTGCCGCTCCACGCCAAGGTCACGGTGCGCGGGGGGCACATGACGATCGATCTGTCGCAATGCTCGGCCGAGCGCAAGGCCGGGATCAACGCGCGCACCTATGCGGGCGCCCGCGTCGCCTACAAGGCGCTGACGGGACCGCTCGACCCGGTGAACGAGGGTTCGTTCCGGGCGCTCGACGTGGTGATCCCCGAAGGCAACATCATGATGGCGCGCTACCCGGCGCCGATGTCGGGATGGAGCCTCGTCATCCCCATGGTGGTCGACACGATCATCGCGGCGCTGGGCCCGGCGATGCCCGATCGCGTGCCGGCGGCGCATCACGGACTCCTCGGCGGCGCCGTCGTGTTCTTCGGCGTCGATCCCGAGACCGGGCGGCGCTTCGTCGTGCAAAGCATCGAGGGCGGCGGGTGGGGCGGGCGGCCGACCGAGGACGGCGAATCGGGCACCGTCTCGGTCTGCCAGGGCGACGTGCGCAATGGCTCGATCGAAGGCATCGAGCTGAAATGCCCGGTGCTGGTGCGCCAGCGCGGATTGCGGCGCGATTCGGGCGGCGCCGGTCAATTCCGGGGCGGACTCGGAATCGACATGTGCGTCGAGAATTTCGTCGATGGCCGCTGGAATTTCGAGCGGACGCGGCGTGACCATTGTCCGCCGTGGGGGATCCGCGGCGGCAAACCGGCCGAGACCGGGGATTACCTGCTGCGGCTGCCGCAGGAAAACGAGTTCCGTTCGGTCGGCGGCGCGCACCGTCCGGTGCCGGCCCATGCGGAGGTGATCGTGCGCACCGGCGGTGGCGGCGGGTGGGGCGATCCCTTGAAGCGCGATCCCGAACGGGTGCGGGCCGACGTGCTGGAAGAGCTGATCTCGCCGGAGGCGGCACGGGCGGAGTACGGGGTCGTGCTGACCCGCGATTCATCGCTCGATATCGCCGCCACGCGCGAGCTTCGCCAGCGATTGGGCGACGGCGCGCGCCGATGACGGCGCAAGGGGGCTAGGCTAGGGCGTCCGCCGGGTCCCGATCTGCTCCCCGAGCCAGCCGAGAATCGCCACTGCCAATCCCGCGGCAATGAGATAGACGCCGGTGATTCGCAGGTGATAGCCATTCACGAAGCCGGCGGCGATCCGAAGCAGACACCCCATGGCGAAAATCGACGCCGCGCCGATCCACAGGGCAGTGACGACCGACCATTCGGGTTCTCGCCCACGCCTGTTGGTGCCGTGTGCCATCGTCGTTGTGCAGTCCCGTTGTTGTGCTATTAATCCTACCGCAATTAGTTACATCAGAACAAGATCGGAACTGATGCCCCGAGGGCCGACCGAGGCGAAGTTCAGCGCTTTTTCACATCCGTAAAGCCGTCCTTAAGCCAGCCGGCGCTACCGTCCTGGTCGAGGATTTCCCCCGTGATATCGATCCGTACCCCCGTCTTGCGGCGGCTTCATCGCGATTGGGAAAGCCGCCGCGCCGGACGCGACTTCCCGGCGCGGCGAGATTTCGACGTGCTCGACCTTCACTATGCGATCGGCCGGCTCGCGCTCGTCGATGTGGAGCAGTCGCCGTCATTGCGCTTCCGCTTCCGTCTTCACGGGACCGCCATTTCGCAGCGGGTCGGCTACGACATGACGGGCAAGGATCTGGAGGACGTCCCTTTCCCGGATGTCCGGGCGGCGATACGCGAGCATTTCACCGACGTCGTCGGCGAGCGCAAACCCGCGGTCCGGATGCGCGAGCGCCAGGCCACGGGCGATGGGTTCATCAGCGCCGAAGTGCTGGTCCTGCCGCTGGCGCAAGACGGCACGACCATCGACATGCTTCTGATCGGCGTCGTGTTCCTCTGACGGCGTTGCCCTCGTTGCGCGTGGATGAGCGATCCGCCAAGATCGGCCGCGCGGCGCAAGGAGGAGATGTTCTGTGACACAGGAAAGACGTGTCGCGCTGGTGACAGGCGCATCGACGGGCATCGGCCGGGCCGAGGCGGTCGCTCTCGCCAAAGCCGGCTACGACGTCGTGATCAATTATGCGCGGAGCGCGGCCGAGGCCGAGAAGACGGCGGCCTCGTGCCAGGCCGCTGGTGCCGCGACGCTGCTCGCGCGCTGCGATGTCGCCGACGAGATGGGCGTCAGCGAGATGATGGCGGCGATCGTCGCGCGGTTCGGCCGGCTCGACGTCGTCTGCAACAATGCCGGCACCAGCATCACCGCGCTTGCCCGCGATTTCGAGAAAGTGTCGGTCGAGGATTGGGACCGCGTCTTCGCCGTCAATGTCCGCGGCGTGTTCCTCGTCACGAAGCACGCGGCGCCCTTGCTGAGGAAGTCGGACGACGCCCACATCATCAACACCAACAGCATCGTGGGCGCCCGGCCCGGGCCGCAGCCGCTTCCCTATTCGGCCAGCAAGGGCGCGCTCTGGACCATGACCAAGGCCTTGGCCGGCGCATTGGGCCGCGACCGCATCCGCGTCAACGGCGTCGCCCCCGGCTGGATGGAAGGCGAGTGGATGGAGCGGATGCTCGGCGACAACTACGTGAAGCTCATGGACCAGCGCGCGCGCGCGACGCCGCTGCGCCGCTGCGTCACCGCCGAGGACGTGGCGGACGCCGTGATGAGCCTCATCCGCGGCAGCAAGGGGGTGAGCGGCGTGATCCTGACCGTGGACGGCGGATTCGCGTCGGTGACCTAGACTAGGCGGCCGTTGCCAGCGGATTGCCCTCTTCCGTCAGGACCTTGCGCACGGCCGGGCGTTGCAGCATGCGGTCCTTCCAGGCGGTGTAGTTCTTGAGGTCCTTCACCGGCAGCTCGGCGCGCATGCCCCAGCTGTAGAACACCATCGCGTAAGGGTCGCAGGTGGTGAATTGCGAGCCCATGAACCATTGCCTGCCGGCGAGCGTGGCGTCGATCTCGCTGAGATTGTCCCAGGTCTCCTTCTTGCCCGCTTCCCTGATGCCGGCATGGGCGGATTTGTCGTCGCTGAACTTGTCGGCGCGGAAGATGCGCGTGAAGCCGGGATGAAGCGTGTCGGCGAACCAGGTCATCGCCGAATTCCATTTCGCCTCGTCGAGCGGGTCCTGAGGCTTGAGGTTGGCGGCGGTGAAGCGCCGCGCGAGATAGCCCATGATCGCCGCGTTCTCGAGCAGGATGGTGCCGTCGATGTCGAGCGCCGGCACCTTGTGGCGCGGGTTGATCTTCAGATATTCCGGCGCCATGTGCTCGCCCTTCATGACGTTCACGGGCTTGCCCGTGTACGCGGCGCCCGATTCCTCGAGCGTGATGTGCGAGGCGAGCGAGCAGAGGCCGGGGCAGAAATAGAGCGTCAACATGTGGTGGCTCTCCCTTGGTTCGTGACGATTCAGCGCCGGCGTCGGCCGCCCCGCGCCTTCTTCTTGGCGCGCGCGGCGGGAGCGGCTTTGCGCTTCGCGCGGGCGGGCGCCACGGCCTGCTTGCGTTTCGGTGCCGCCGGTTTCGCCGCCGCCTTCTTCGCGGCTTTCTTGGCCGCCTTCTTTGGCGCGGCCTTCTTTCGCGCCGCGGCCTTGCGGGGCGCCGGCGGGCGCGCGGCCGGTGCCGCCGGTGCGGCCACCATCCGCGCGGCATAGACGCTGCGAAGCGCCGTGTCGGCCGTGTCCTCGGACCCGACGGTCGCATCGGATCCGCGTCGCGCTTCCCGTGTCATGCGGCTGACATAGACGCTGCCGAGCGCGACCGTGGCGGCCTCGCCGTTGGCGCTGATCGTCTCGGTCACTTGTGTCCAACGGGCGATGACGGCGCCGCGCATCGCGGTTTCGCCGGTCTCGGCTGTTTCGGCAGATTTTGGATCGTCCTGGTCGTCAGTCATGGCGCTCTCCCCTGCGACTGAACGGCATGGTCTATCGTGCCGCGCAGGCGAGGGTCAAGCCGGGCGAAAGCCGAATGTGCTTTCGAAGCGGCGCTGGAAGTGCGGCCATACATCGGGGTTCAGGATGCGCGGCGGCCGTTTGCCGTCGAGGATGTCGAGGATCTGCTCGGCGGCGATCTTGGCGAGGTTGGTGCGCGCCTGTTTGGTGGCGCCGGCGGCATGCGGCGTCACGATCACGTTGTCGAACGCCAGGAGCGGGTGCTCGAGCGGCGGCGGCTCTTTCTCCCACACATCGAGCCCGGCGCCGGCGATCGCCTTCGCCTTAAGCGCGGCGGCAAGCGCCGCTTCGTCGTGGATGCTCCCGCGCGCGGTCGTGATGAAGAAGGCGGCGGGCTGCATCAGGGCCAATTCGCGCGGCCCGATCAGGCCGCGCGTCTCGTCGGTGAGCGGACAATTGACCGAGACGAAATCGGCAGCGCCCAGCAGCGCCGCGAGCGCCACCTTCTCGGCCCCGCGCTCGGCGCACTGGGCCGCGCTGAGATAGGGGTCGTAGGCGAGGACCCGCATCGCGAAGAGGCCGCGCGCCAGCTCGGCGATGCGGCTTCCGACATTGCCGAGGCCGATGATGCCGATCGTCTTGCCGTGGATGTCTTCGCCCATATAAAGGTTGCGGTCCATGTTGGCCTGGCGCCGCATCACGCGGTCGGTCTCGCCGATCCGCTTCGACAGGCTGATCATCAGCGACAGGACATGCTCGGCCACCGCTTCGCGGTTGCCGCCGGCCTGGTTCACGGCAAGCACGCCCGCCGCGGTGCAGTCCTTGACGTTGACCGTGTCGAACCCCGCGCCGGTCGTCGACACCACCAGCAGCTCCGGCGTCTTTGCCAGCAGCTCCTTCGTCGCGTGGAACCGCCGGTCGAGCTCGTCGCGCGCCGAGCTGACCGAGAACACATGCGCCCCTTTGAGGATCGGCTCCGCCTCGTCGTCGGGAGTGAAATTCTCTAGCTTGTCGATGACGATATTGGGCCGCCGCTCGAGGATTTCGGCGAAGATCGGGTGGAAGAACCGCTTCACATAGAAGACGCGGATCGCGTTGGGCGCCATGGGTCCGGGCTTTCGGGTTCAGGAGGTTGGGTCGTCTCAGTCTAGGGCCGCCAGGCGCCGAAAATCAGGACAATTGATAATCGGCGAGCGGGTCTGGGCACCTTCCTTTCGTACGCCGAGACCTTCGCACAATCAAGGCTTACCATATTTTGCGTACATAGTCAAGGCCGCGTTGACATGTGCTGCGCATGCATTAATGTTGCCCGCATGTCCTCCATGATTCAGGTCCGCAACGTCCCGGAAGCGCTCCATCGCCGGCTCAAATCGTGCGCCGCGAGCCAGGGTCTGTCCCTTTCCGACTACATTCTCGCGGAGCTGCGCCGGATGGCCGAGCTGCCGACGCCCGAGGAAATGCGTCAGCGCCTGCGCGGCCGCGCGCCGGTCAGCTCCGGCGAGACGGCGGAAGCGATGATCCGCGCGGGGCGCGATGCGGAGTGATCGTCGTCGACGCGTCCGCGCTGGTCGAATCCCTGTTGCGGCTGCCGGCGGCCGAGGCGGTCGATGAGCGTCTCTTCCGCGTTGGAGAGGCCTTGCACGTGCCCCATCTTGTCGACATCGAGATCGTCCACGCGCTGCGTCGGCGCCTTGCCGCGGGCCAGATCGAGCCCGCCCGCTGCGGCGAGGTTCTCGAAGACCTTTCGCGGCTGAGGCTCTTTCGGCACCCACACGGCGACCTCATTCCGCGCGTCTGGGAATTGCGGAATAATCTCACGGCTTATGACGCGATCTATGTTGCGCTCGCCGAACTGCTCGACGCGCCGCTTCTGACGCGCGACCGACGCATCGCGGCGGCGCCGGGACATCGCGCGCAGGTCGATCTCGTCTAGCAGAGCCGGGGGGAGGGAGCGGGTGATCGGGCGCCGTCGTTTCGTCATCCTGATCGGCGGCGCCGTGATGGGCGCGGCAAACCCGTCGCTTGGTCAGCCCAAGCCCGCGGCGCGCGTGGGCGTTCTCGTCCTTGGCTATCCCGATCCCGCGCCTTTCTTGCGCACGCTCAGGGCGGAGCTTGCGGCGCTGGGATATGCGGAAGGGCGCAATCTCGTCCTCGACATTCGCTCCGCGGCCGGTCAGGTCAGCGGCCTGCGCGCCGAGGCAGAAGGCCTCGTCCGCGCAAGGGTCGATGTGATCGTCGCGTTTCAGACACCGGCGGCGCACGCGGCGAAAGATGCAACCGCACAGATCCCAATCGTCATGGCGTCCGTCGGCGATCCCCTTGCGACGCACCTGATTTCCAACCTGGCGCGTCCGGGCGGCAACATCACGGGATTTTCCGGGCAAAGCGTGGAAATCGCCGGCAAGACCATGTCGCTGATCCAAGAGCTGCTTCCGGACGCCCGCCGCATCGCCCTTCTTGGCAATGCGGCGGACCCGTTCACCAAGCCCTATGAGGCGCAGAACGAGGCGGCCGCCAAGGTCCTCGGCCTCGGCTTCGTGCCCGTCATCATCACGCCCGCGACCCCGCTCGAGCAGGCCTTCGCGACGATCGAGCGGGAAAAGGCCGACGCGCTCATCATTCAGTCCAGCATCTTCCGCGAAGAGGCGGCGGGTCTCGCACTCAAATACCGGCTCCCGACCGCGTCGAACACGACATTCGCCGCGCGAAAGGGGGTGCTGATGTCGTACTCTGCCAATCAGACCGAGATGTTCCGCAGCGTCGCGGACTATGTCGACCGCATCCTGAAAGGCGCGAGCCCCGCGACCCTGCCGGTTCAGCAGCCGCGGAAATTCGATCTCACCCTCAATCTCAAAACGGCGCGCGCGCTCGGCCTCACCGTGCCCCCCTATCTGCTCGCCCGTGCGGACGAGGTGATCGACCAGTAACCGGCCCCAAAGTCTGGGACGGGTCCGCGAGGGACGTCGCTCAAAGTGTCGGCGATACCATGGTGCTATTGTGTCGCGCTTGACCGGGGGTTACGTCCCAGCAGCGCGCTGGGAGCGCCATGGTGCGGACGCGCATGAACGATCTTGCCAGCACACCAAATCCGGCCGACGCGGCCCCGAAAGGCGACGGAGGGGCGGTGGCTCGCGATACCGCATCCGCGACCCCGCTTCCTGGTGCCGGGCGAGCCGCGGCGGGGGCGCATCACGCGGTGCCCCGGCGAAAGATGCTGATCGCGGGGCTCGGCATCCTCGTCTTGGTGGCGATCCTTTATGTCGGCATTCCCTATGTCCGGCTCACTCTCAACACCGTTTCGACCGATGACGCCTATGTGAACGGGCACGTGACGTTCGTCGCTCCGCGCGTCGCGGGTCAGATCGCCCGGGTTCTGGTGGACGACAATAACCGCGTGCACAAAGGCGACCTCATCGCCGAGCTGGACAAGGAGCCGTACCAGATCGCGGTTTCCCAGAAGCAGGCGGCGGTCGACACCGCGAACGCGGAGCTGCTCGCCGCCACGGCCATGGTGCGCGGGATCGAAGCGCAGGCCCGGGGCGCGCGCTGGAAACTGCAAAACGCGGTGCAGGATGTCGACAATCAAATATCTCTTTTGCACGCCCGGGTTGCCGCTCTCGACAAGAGCAAGGCGGACTTGACGCTGGCACAGCTCAATTTCAATCGCGCAAAGGAGCTGGTCCAGGGCAACGTCGTGAGCCGCGCCGACTTCGACCGGCGACAAGCGGAGCTCTCGACGGCCAGCGCAGGCGTCGATCAAGCGCTAGACGAGGTCTACCAGGTCCGCAATTCATTGGGCCTGCCGGCGCAACCCGAAAAGGGCGAAGCA
>DATJLY010000068.1:0-3055 GCA_035509095.1 Allostellaceae bacterium
AGGGCGAGCAGGTAGCCGCCGATCTCGGCGTGCGTGACGCCGAGAATCCGGCGCTCGACCGCGCAACGCGAGGCGCGTTCCTGGACACACAGCCGCGTGATCGAATGCTCGGCTTCGCGGAACAACGTCGCGAGCAGCAGCAGACCGATGTCGTGGAGCAAGCCGGCCGTGAAGGCTTCCTCGACCGCGCGTTTGTCGAGGGCGAGATCACGCGCGATGAAGTGCGCGCCCGCCGCGGCCTGCACGCCGTGCTTCCAGCACTGGAGCTGACCGGCCGCCGGCAGACTGTCGGACATGCGCTGCAGGATGCCGAACGTGAGGACCAGCGTCTTGACGAGCTCCGTGCCGAGCAGATGGACCGCCTGCAACACGGTGCTCGCATGCCAATGCGCACCGAAGAACGCCGAGTTCACGAGCTGGAGCAGCTTCGCGGTCAGCGCCATGTCGCGGCCGATGATCTCGGCCACCGCGGGAACCGAGCACTCGGGCTCATCGAGCGCGGCAACCAGCTTGAGATAGGTTTCCGACGGACTCGGCAGACTTCTGAGGCCGGCGATCGCCTTGGCCAGCTTGGGCTTGGCGAGCAGCGAGCCGAGCCGATGAACCCGCCGGATGACGCGGACGAGCTGTTCGCTGTCGCATGGCTTGGATAGGAAGATGTGCGTCGGGCCGACGGCGCTGAGGGCGCTCTGCCGGTCGCATTGACCCGAAAGGATGATGCGAACGGTCTCGGGCGAACGCTTCTCGACCTCGGCGAGCAGCTCGGCTCCGTCCATGCCGGGCATCCGCATGTCCGTGACGATGACGTCGGCCGGCTCGCGCGCGAGCATCTCCAGCGCCTCGTGTCCGTCGAGCGCGAAGCGGGTGGTCCACGCATCGCGCATGCCGCGCAATGTGCGCTTGAGTCCCGCCCCGACGTTGGGATCGTCGTCGACGAACAGGATCGAGATCATGCAGTGGTCTCCGGGCGGCTCTCGCCATCGAAGCCTGGGGGCGATCCAGGCGGAGCACACGACAAGATTCGTAAGACAGTGTAAGTCGCCGCGCCGGACGCGCACGCGCGGTTCGACGCGGCTTACAAAGCTTGACGAATCTTGATTGTGCTCGATCGCAGCGGTCGTCGCAGACTCGCGCTGACGGTCCCTCGCCCGGGACATCGGCGGAACCATCGAGGAGGCATCGCGTGATCGAGCTTTCGCGGCGGCGCGTGATTCTCGGAGCCGGTGCGCTGGCATCGAGTGCGCTGCTCGGGGCGCCCGGGCTGGGCGGCGACTCGCGCGCGTGGGCGGCCAACCAGCCGTTCCAGCCCGAGAAGGGCGCCAAGCTCCGGCTGCTGCGCTGGAGCGGCTTCGTCCAGACCGGACCGGAAGAAGCCGCCTTCGCCCGCCAGATCAACGCGTTCACCGCCACCACCGGGGTCGACGTCGCGATCAGCTACGCGCCGCTCGACCACGTGCCCTACAAGGCGATGCTGGCCGCCAATATCGGCGCAGGCCCCGATCTCATCTGGTCGCTCAACGACGACGCCCACCTGATCCCGGACAAGCTGGTCGATGTCACCGACGTCGCCAACCATCTCGGGAGCCGGCTGGGCGGCTGGTATCCCGTCGCCAAGGACTACGGCGTGTACGAGGGCCACTGGATCTGTCTGCCGTTCGCGATCAAGGGTTATTGCCTGAACTATCGGATCTCGTGGCTCGCGGACGCGGGCTTCGATCAATTCCCGACCGACCTCGACGATTTCATGCGGCTCGCCAAACGACTGAAGCAGCGCAACCGCCCGATCGGTCTGGCGCTCGGCGACGCGCCGAGCGACGCCAACAACTGGTGCTATTGGCTGCTTTGGGCGTTCGACGGGGGGGTCGCGGATCGCGACGGCCGCGTCATCATCAACAGCCCCGAAACCATCCGGGCGCTCGAGTATGTCCGCGAGCTGTATCCCCACATGGTCGACGGCACGCTTTCATGGTCCGACAGGGACAACAACGGAGCGTTCCTGACCGGTCGCGTGAGCTGCACCAACAACCCGATCGTCGACTACAACAAGCTGGTCGCCGAAGGCAACCCGATGGCGGCCGACATCGATCACGCCGTGTTCCCGCTCGGCCGGTCAGGCATCCCGGCCGAATATCAGATCATGTATCCCATGATGCTGTTCAAGTACTCGCGCTATCCGAGCGCCGCCAAGGCCCTCATGACCTTCCTGATGGAGCGCCCGCATTACGACGCCTGGCTGCACGACGCGGCGGGTTATCTGACCCAGACGCTTCGGGCCTACGAAAGCGACCCGGTGTGGACCGAGGATCCCAAGCGCACGGTGTTCCGGGAGGTGGCGGCGCGCTCGCAAAGCTTCGCGTTCCCCGGCTTGTTGTGTCCGGCGGCGAGCGCGGTGCTCGCCGACCTCATCGTGGTGCGGATGTTCGCCGGCGCGGCGGCCGGGCGCGAGACGCCGAAGGCTGCCGCCGAGGCCGCAGAGAAGCGGATCGTCCGCCATTTCTACGGTTGAAACCGGGCGTCGGCGCGAGACGCCGGTTCGCGAAAGCCCGTGCCGTCGGCGAAGAACGCCGCCGCGGGCGTCTCGACCGGCAAGCGGCGCATCATCCCGCATACCGGCAAGGCGCACAGCCAGGTGAGCAGGCGACGACGGCCGATCGGCCATCCGATGCGCGACCCGTCCCGCTTCGCGATCATGCGGCGGCGGCCGGGAGCTGACGGGCGACCCAGCCCAGGATCACGTCGAACCCCGCGAGCACCGATGTCAGGTTTGCCTCGTCGGCGCGGCCGGCCATCGCAGCGCCCGCCAGGCGATCGGGACATCCGGCGAAGGATTGCGCGTGCAGCCACGCCAAGAACTGGGCCGGGCGTCCATCGTCCGGATCGCGCGGCCGATCGAGGATCGCCGCGAGGTTCCACGACAGGGGATCGCCTTGCGCCACCATCAGGCGGCTGAAGTAGAGGGTCGCCAAGGTCGCCGCCGGAATGCCGAGCAGCGCGGCCTCGTAGGCGACCGTGCCCGAAGGGCTGACCACGAGATCGGCGCGCCGCATCAATGCGA
>DATJLY010000069.1:0-2798 GCA_035509095.1 Allostellaceae bacterium
CACCGATGCCGCGTTCGCGCGCGCGGCGCATGTCGTGACGCTGAAAACGCACATCAACCGCGTCACCGGCGCGCCCACCGAGCCGCGTGCCGTCCTGGCCTTCTATGATGAAGACAGTGGCCGCTTCACCGTGCAAGGCGCTGGCGGCAGCGTGGTGCAGCACAAGGTCGGCATCGCCAACGTTCTCAATGTCGACCCGGACCGGGTCCGCGTCATCTTCCGCGACATCGGCGGCAATTTCGGCACGCGCGGGATGCTCTATCCCGAGGCGCCGCTGGCGGCATGGGCGGCACGGCGCATTGGCCGGCCGGTGAAATGGCGGGGCGAGCGGGTCGATTGCTTCCTCAGCGACTATCACGGCCGCGATCTCGAGGCCGAGGCGGAACTGGCGCTCGACGCGGACGGGAATTTTCTCGCCGTGCGCGCGAACCTCGTCAGCAATCTCGGCGCCGTCACGTGCTCGTGGGTGCCGCTCAACAAGGGCGTCGGCATCCTGCCCAGCGTCTATCGCATCCCCGCGGCGCATTTCCGCGCCCGCGCGGTCTTGAGCACGACCGCCCCCACCAGCGTCTATCGCAGCGCCGGCCGGCCCGAAGCGATGTTCATCATCGAGCGGCTCATCGACCTTGCGGCGCGCCAGGCCGGCTTCGACCGCGTTGGGCTCAGACGGCGCAACCTGGTGCCGCCCGACGCGATGCCGTTCACCAATCCGGTCGGCGTCACCTACGACAACGGCGATTATCCGCGCTCGATGGAGTGGTGCTTGAGGCTCGCCGATTGGGACGGATTTCCGGCACGTAAGGCGGCCTCGCTTCGGCGCGGCCGGCTTCGCGGCATCGGGCTTGCCAACTATGTCGAGATCACCACCGGCGTGCCGCGCGAGCGCACCGAGATCACCGTGCTCCCGGAAGGCCGGGTCGAGATCGTGATCGGCACCATGTCGAGCGGCCAGGGTCACGAGACGAGCTTTGCTCAGCCGGTGAGCGAATGGCTCGGCGTGCCGTTCGACCAGATCGACCTCGTCCAGGGCGACACCGACCGCGTGACGGTCGGCGGCGGCTCCAACTCCGGCCGATCCATGCGTTACGCCGGCATCTTGATGGGACGCGCCGCCGACGCGATCATCGCCACCGGCCGCAAGATCGCCGGCTTTCTGCTCGAGACCGACGCCGCCGACATCGAGTTCGCGGAAGGCCGTTTCCGGGTCGCCGGCACGGACCGATCCGTCGGGCTCTTCGACGTTGCCAAGGCCGCCGCGGACGGGCGCGCCGACCTGCCGGAGCCGCTCAAGGGACCGCTCGCCTCGGCACAGGAAGAGGTGTTCAAGGTCGCGGGCTTCCCTTACGGAACTCACGTGTGCGAGGTCGAGGTCGATCCCGAGACCGGCGCGGTCGAGATCGTGGCCTATGCCGGCATCGATGATGTCGGCCGCGCGGTCAACCCGATGATCGTCGACGGCCAGACCCACGGCGCCATCGTGCAAGGGGTGGGACAGGCGCTGATGGAGCTTTGCGACTATGACGCGGCGGGTCAGCTTCGCTCGGCGACGTTCATGGACTATGCCGTGCCGCGCGCCGACAGCGTGCCCTCGTTCGTGACCGAGATCAGCGAGATCCCGTCGCCCACCAATCCCTTGGGCGTGCGCGCCGGCGGTGAAGGCGGCACCACGCCCGCGCTTGCCGTGGTGGTGAACGCCATCGTCGATGCGCTTTCCGAACTCGGCGTCACCCATGTCGAGATGCCGGCAACGCCCGAGCGCGTGTGGCGCGCGATGCGCGCGGCCGCGGGCAGCTAACCGCGCGAGAACCAGGCGCCGCGCCAGACCGCGACCGCATTGATGAGCCCGAACGCGGCGAGCGCAACGCTCAGCGCCAGGAAGACGAGGGTCAAATTGCCGGTCGCATGCAGCGCCACCCATCCGCCGATGGCCGCGATCAGGAGCCGCGCGAAATTGGCGAGCAGGGGCCATAACAGCCTTCCGGCACCTTGCGACGCGAAATAAAGCGCCATCCCCAGCCCAAAGAGTCCGTAGAACGGCCCTACCGTGTGGAGATACCGCGTGCCGGCATCGAGCATCGACGGATCGGAGCCGAAAAGCCCGATCCAGGCGCGCGGGAACGACGCGGCCACAAGCCCGATCGTCTCGGTCAGCGCGACCGCGATCGCGGCGCCGATCCAGGCCGTGCGCACCGCACGCTCGCGCCGCCCGGCGCCGATATTGGTGCCAACGAGGGCGACGAGCGGCCCGCCGAGACCGAACACCAGCGGCACCAAAAGATATTCGAGCCGCGCGCCGGTGCCATAGCCGGCGATGGCGGCGGGTCCGAACCGGCCGACAAAGGCGGTCGCGATCGCGATGGTGAGGTTGGTCTGGACCGTGATGAGCGAAGCGACGAGCCCGATCCGAAGGATGTCGCGGAAGAGGGGCCAGCGCAGCCGCGCCAGGCGCAAGGTCACGACGCTCTTCCCGAGCTGAAGATAGGCCCACAGGACGAGGCTTCCCGCGGCGTAATAGAACAGCACCGCCGTGGCGCCTCCGGCGACGCCAAGCCGCGGCAAGGGCCCAAGCCCCAGGATCAGCGCGGGCGACAGCGGCAGCAGCACCGCCGCGCCGACGATCGAGACCGTCGCCGGCACCATCATGTTGCCGGTCCCGCGAATGACGTTGGCGAGCGAATTGAAGATCCAGACCAGGACCGCGCCCGAAAAGATCACGTTGGAATAAGTCAACGCGGCTTCAAGCGACGCGCCACGCCCACCCGACACGGCATAAAGCCACGGCCCGCCAAAGAGCGCCG
>DATJLY010000070.1:0-2131 GCA_035509095.1 Allostellaceae bacterium
CGCCGACGGGGTGCTGAAGGACGTCAAGACGTTCTTCGATCACGGCGAATTCTTCCGCGCCTACGACCTGGCGGCCGAAGCGCTGGAGCTGTTTCCCGGCGATATGTGGCTAGCCCACCGTGGGGTGCTGAGCCTCGCCAATGCCGGCGCAACTGCGCGTGCGCTCGACAAGTATTACGAATACGGCCTCCATGAACGACCCGAGACCGATATCCGCAGCCTGCTCGGCCGCTTGAAGAAGGACCAGGCGTTCGGTGAGACGGGCGAGGCGCGCGCCGCGCTGTTCGCCGAGAGCCACGCACTCTACGAGGACGCCTTCCGGGCCGCGACCGCTGCCGGCGACCCGGAGGCGTATTACCCCGCGATCAATGCCGCGACCATGGCTCTGTTCGCCGGCGATGCGCAGGCGGCTGACCGGCTCGCGGGGGAGGTTCTCGATCTGCTCGCGCCACGCCTCGCCAGCCTGGATGAGGCTGCGGCCGATCGTTATTGGGTGCTGGCGACGGCGCTCGAGGCCCATCTCGTCCGGGGCGATCTCGCCGCCGCGGGTGGGCTGGTCGACCAGGTGATCGCGGCATCCGGCCACGACGACGCCGCGCTGGCCACCACCCTCCGACAGCTCGAGCGCATCGTCGCGGCGAAGAACCTCGATGCCGGCGTGCTCGCCGCGTTCACGGTGCCGGCCGTCGTCCATTTCCTCGGCAAGATGGACGCGACGGCAGTCGCGGCCGATATCGCCGCTCTGGTCAAGGGCATGCGCATCAGTGCGGCCTATGGCTCGCTCGCCGCGGGCGCGGAAATCTTATTCGCCGAGGCGCTGCTCGAACAGGGTGTCGCGCTGAATATCGTATTGCCCTTCGCCGCCGAGGATTTCATCGAACAGGCAGTCCGCCCGGCCGGCGAGGAATGGATCGCGCGCTTCGAGACTTGTCTCGCCGCGGCCAAGACGGTGCGCTTCGCCACGGACGACGCCTATCTGGGCGACGATCAGCTCTTCTCCTACAGCAGCGGCTTGGCGATGGGCCTCGCCAGCCTTTGCGCGCGCCATCTGCATGCGCCGCTGATGCAGTTGGCGGTGTGGGACGGCTCCGTCGACCAAGGCGCGATCGCCGGCACCGCCGCCGACATGAGCGCGTGGCGCGAAGCCGGCCATCCGGTCACAATCGTGCCGGTCGGCCCGGATGCCAATGTCGAGAAACTTCCGCCCTGGCATCGTCCGAAGGTCGCCCGGGGCCGCCGCGACACCCGGGCGATGCTCTTCGGCGACCTGCACGGCTTCAGCAAGCTGACTGACGCCCAGATGCCGACATTCACCACGAAGGTCATCGGCACCCTGGGCGACGTCGCTCGCCGCCACAAACCGCATATCACCTTCATCAAGACGTGGGGCGACGGCATCTTCGTCGTCTTTCGCGACGCCGGCTGCGCCGCTGCCTGCGCACTCGACATGCAGGACGCGATGAGCGCGATCGACCTTGTGGCGGCCGGGCTGCCCGCGACCCTCAAGATGCGCCTCGGCGGCCATCTTGGGCCCGTCTACGAGCTGGACGATCCAATCACCGGCGGACCCGACATTTACGGCGCCCACGTCAGCCGCGCCGCCCGCATCGAGCCGATCACACCCGAAGGCTGCGTCTATGTCACCGAGACCTTTGCGGCAATGTTGGCGCTGCACAATGCAGGTCAGTTCTCCTGCGACTACGCAGGCAACACCGACATGGCCAAGCAGTACGGCCGGCTGCGGATGTTCCTGCTGCGGCGCGTCCGGGACGGCACGGGCCCAGCCGTGCTGGGCGATATCGAGCGCGTGGCGGGGTAGCCTGGCGGTCCCCTTCCTCGATGAGGACCGCAACCTAAGCGCCGACGCCGCGCAATGCACGGTTCGTCCGCGCCGCAGCACGCCGGGTCGGGCCGCCCGAGACGCTGGGTGCTCGTCGACGACGCGATGAAACGGTAAGATCGCTCTCTTCGCCGTAGTGCGGAGTTCCCGAGGAGCGTTAAATGCCGAACCATCATCCATCGCGTTCGTGGCGTGGCTGCGCGATGTGTAAGCCCAATAAGTGGCGAGGTGTCGGCCGGGCCGCAAAAGATCCCGTCGCGGTCAAGCGCCGGATCGGCCGAACTCGGCGCT
>DATJLY010000071.1:0-4629 GCA_035509095.1 Allostellaceae bacterium
GAGATCAGCACCGTCACCGACGCGACGCGGCTGACGGCGATCGCCCGGCGGCTCGAGATCGTGCTCGCCGACGTGCGCAGCGCGGTCGAGGATTGGCGGCCGATGCTCGACACCTGCGCGCGGCTGCGCGACGAGATCGAGACCGGGTCGCTGCCGGTCGGATCGGCCGAGGCCGACGAAGCCGTCGATTTCCTCGACTGGCTCGCCAACGACAATTTCACGTTCCTTGGATATCGCGAATACCGCTATGGCGGCGGCGCCAACGGAAGCGCGCCCGACATCCTGCCGGGAAGCGGCCTCGGCGTGCTCCGCGACCCGCACGCGACGGTCTTCGAGGGGCTTCGCAACATCGCGTCGCTGCCGGCGGACGTGCGCGCGTTCCTGATGGCGCCGAAGATCCTCAGCATCTCGAAGGCGAGCAGCCGCGCCACCGTCCACCGCACGGTGCGCATGGACGCGGTCGCCGTGCGGCGCTTCGGTCCCGACGGGCAGCCCGCCGGCGAACGGCTCTTCGTCGGCCTGTTCACGTCGAAGGCCTATGCCGAAAGCCCGCGCACCATCCCGGTCCTGCGCGGCAAGGTCGAGCGCACGCTTCAGCGCGCCGGCTTCGATGCCGCGAGCCATGACGGCAAGGCGTTGCTGCACATCCTCGAGCATTATCCGCGCGACGAGCTGTTCCAGATCTCGGACGACGAGCTCTTGGAGACGGCGCTCGGCATATTGGGCCTCCAGGAGCGGCAGCGGACGGCGCTTTTCGCGCGCCGCGATCCTTATGGGCGCTTCGTGTCCGCCTTCGTCTATGTGCCGCGCGAGCGCTACAACACCGAGCTGCGGCAGCGCTTCGCGGCGATCCTCGAAAAGGGCTATCGCGCCACCGTCGACAGCTTCAACACGCTGATCGACGATTCGGCCCTCGCCCGCGTCCATTTCATCCTGCGCATCCCGCCGGGCCCGGTCGATGCCGACCGCGCGGCGATCGAGGCGGCCTTGGCCGAGACCGCGCGAAGCTGGACCGATCTGTTGCAGGAGGCGCTGGTCCGCGCGCGCGGGGAGGAAGCAGGGCTTGGCCTGCTGCGCCGCTATGGGAACGCCTTTCACGGCGCCTATCGCGAGCAGTTCACGGCGGCGGCCGCGGTCTACGACATCGACCGGATCGAGGCGGTGCTGGCCGGGCTGCCGCTGGGGCTCACGCTCTATCGCCCGCTCGAGGCGCAGGCGGGCGAGCTTCGCTTCAAGATCTACCGCCGCGCGGCGCCGGTGCCGCTGTCGGACATATTGCCGATGCTCGAGCATATGGGCATGCGCGTCATCGCCGAGGTGCCTTACGAGATCGCGCCCGCGGGTGCGGCCGAGCGCGTCTGGATGCAGGACTTCACGCTGATCTCGCCCTTGCCCGAGATCGACGTGACGCATCTGAAGCCGCGCTTCGAGGATGCGTTCGCGCGGCTGTGGGCCGGGACCTTCGAGAGCGACGGCTTCAACCGGCTCATCCTGCTTGCCGGGCTCGATTGGCGCCAGGTCATGGTTTTGCGGCTTTATGCCAAGGTCATGCGGCAGGCCGGCAGCACCTATAGCCAAGCCTATATGGAGGACACGCTCGCGCATTTCCCGGCGATCGCGGCAAAGCTCGTGAGCCTGTTCGAGCGCCGGTTCGATCCGGCGACCGAGCGCGATGCAAGCCGCGCGAGCGATCTCGTGGTGACGCAGATCGAGGCCGATCTCGACCAGGTCTCGAGCCTCGACGAGGACCGGATCATCCGCGGCTTCACGACCCTCATCGCGCGCTCGCTCCGCACCAACCATTATCAGCGCCTGCCGGACGGCGCTCCCAAGCCCTATCTCTCGGTGAAGCTCGCGAGCCACGACATCGATCTCCTGCCCCTGCCGCGGCCCTTGTGCGAGATCTATGTCTTGAGCCCGCGCATGGAAGGGGCGCATCTGCGCGGCGGCAAGGTGGCGCGCGGCGGCATCCGCTGGTCCGACCGCAAAGAGGATTTCCGCACCGAGATATTGGGCCTCATGAAGGCGCAGATCGTGAAGAACGCGGTCATCGTGCCGACCGGCTCGAAAGGCGGCTTCATCGTGAAGCGCCCGCCGGCCGGGCGCGAGGCGCTCCAGACCGAGGTGGTCCACTGCTATACGACGCTGATGCGCGGGATGCTCGACCTCACCGACACGATCGCCGGCAACGGCGTCGTGCCGCCGCCCGCGGTGGTGCGCCACGATGGCGACGACCCTTACCTCGTGGTCGCCGCCGACAAGGGCACCGCGACCTTTTCCGACATCGCCAACGGCATCGCCGAGGATTACAAGTTCTGGCTCGGCGACGCCTATGCCTCCGGCGGAACCGACGGCTATGACCACAAGGCGATCGGCATCACCGCGCGCGGCGCGTGGGAGACCGTGAAGCGCCATTTCCGCGAGATCGGCACAGACATCCAGACGGCGGACTTCACCTGCGTCGGGGTCGGCGACATGTCGGGCGACGTGTTCGGCAACGGCATGCTGCGCTCGCCACACACTAAGCTCGTCGCCGCCTTCGACCATCGCCACATCTTCCTCGATCCCGATCCCGATCCGGCCGCGAGCTTTTCCGAGCGCCAGCGACTCTTCGATCTGCCGCGTTCGTCCTGGGCCGACTACGACCGCGCGCTGTTGTCGAAAGGCGGCGGCATCTTCGAACGCGCGCTCAAATCGATCCCGCTTTCGGCCGAAATCCGCGCGCGCCTCGCCATTGCGGATGAGCACGCGACGCCGATGGACCTGATCCGCGCGATCCTGGCAGCGCCGGTCGATCTCTTGTGGTTCGGCGGCATCGGCACCTATGTGAAGGCCTCCTACGAGACCCAGGCCGAAGCGGGCGACCGCGCCAACGACGCGGTCCGGATCGACGGCGCCGCCATCCGTGCAAAGGTCGTCGGCGAAGGCGCCAATCTTGGCGTGACGCAGCACGGCCGCGTCGAATACGCGCTCGCGGGCGGGCGCATCAACACCGACGCGATCGACAATTCCGCCGGCGTCTCGACCTCGGACCACGAGGTCAACATCAAGATCCTGCTGAACGCGGCGGTGGCGGCGGGCGACCTCACGATGAAGCAGCGCAACGAGTTGCTGCACGCGATGACCGACGACGTGGCGGCCTTGGTCTTGCGCGACAATTACCTGCAAGGCCTTGCGCTGTCGCTCGAAGAGCATGAGCGGGTGCAGCGTCTCGACCGGCACGCGCGCCTCATGCGCGACCTCGAACGCGCCGGGCGGCTCGACCGCGCGGTCGAGATGCTGCCCGACGACGCGGCGCTCGGCGAGCGGGCGAAGGCGCGCCAAGGCCTGACCCGGCCCGAGCTCGCGGTGCTGCTGGCCTATGTGAAGATCAATCTGGCCGCCGACCTCCGCCTATCCGACCTGCCCGACGATCCGCAGCTCGCCGACGATCTTGTCGCCTATTTCCCCGCCGTGCTGTCGCGGCGCTTTGCCGCCGGCATCGCCGCCCATCGCCTGCGGCGCGAGATCATCGCGACCGTGGCGGCGAACGATCTTGTCAATCGCGCCGGCATCGCGTTCGCGCGCGAGCAGGGCGAGCTTTCGGGACGCGGCCCCGGCGACGTGACGCGCGCCTACATGATCGTACGCCGGATCTATGACCTCGACGCATTCTGGGAAGGCGTCAACGCGCTCGACAACAAGGTGCCGGCGTCGCTTCAGCACGAGATGCTGATTGCCGCGGGACGGCTCGTCGAGCGCGCGACCGCGTGGTTCCTGCGCAAGCCGGTCCTCGACATCGCCGCCGAAACCGCGGCGTTCCGGCCCGGCATCGCGGCCCTTGCCGAGGCGATCGCCGACATCATGCCGGAATCGCACCGCGCCGCGCTTGCCGCCCGTGCCAAGCTGCTTGAAGGACATGGCGTGCCGGCCCCGCAAGCGCTCGTGTCGGCGCGGCTCGAATTCCTGTTCTCCGCCGTCGACATCGTGCGGCTTGCGCTCGCGACCGGCGAGAACGTGGTCGATCTCGGCCGCCGCTTCTTCGCCATCGGCGCGCGGTTCCGCCTCGACGCGCTGCGCGTCGCGGCGCGCAAGCTCGACCAGGGATCGGCCTGGCACAAGCGCGCGGTCGCCGCGGTGATCGAGGATCTTTACGCACAGCAGGCGGAGCTGACCGCGAAACAGGTCGCGGCAACGCTCGATTTCGATGCCTGGATCACGCGCCATGCCCGCGATCTCGCCCGGCTCGAGGCGCTCGAGCGCGAGATCGAAGGCGCGCCACAGCCGGACCTCGCCATGCTCACGGTCGCGACCCGTACCTTGCGCGACGCGCTCGCGAGCTGATACAGCGCCACGCGTCCTTCGACTGCGTGCCTTTGGCACTCCGCTCAGGATGAGGACTGTTCTGTCCTTCGCCTCACCCTGAGCGGAGCGCAGCGAAGTCGAAGGGCGCACGATGAAAGCGCGCGGCGGGGCCATGCGTCCTTCGACTGCGTGCCGTCGGCACTCCGCTCAGAATGAGGACTGTTCTTTCTTTCGCCTCACCCTGAGCGAAGCGCAGCGAAGTCGAAGGGCGCACGACGAAAGCGCGCGGCAGGGCCATGCGTCCTTCGACTGCGTGCCGTCGGCACTCCGCTCAGGATGAGGACT
>DATJLY010000072.1:0-11641 GCA_035509095.1 Allostellaceae bacterium
CCTTTTTCTTGTAGCCATAGTCGGCCGCGGCGGCCGAGACGGTGCGGCCGTTCTGCGAGGTGCGCGCGAGATAGGGGCTGAGGAGCGGACCCGGCATGGTCATCTCGTCCTCGCCGGCGTCGGCCGACAGCACCAGCGGCACCTTGGCCTGGCGCGAGTAATCATTGACCGCGAGCGCCACGCCCGAAGAGACAATGCCGGTGAGCACGGACACGCCGTCGCGCTCGACGAGCTTGCGCGCCTTGGTCACGCCGACATCGGGCTTGCCTTGGGTATCCTCGACCACGAGCTCGACCGGATGGCCGCCCGCCTTGTTGCTGACCTTGTCGAGATACATCTTCATCCCGGTCAGCGCTTGCTGACCGTTGGGTGCGAAATTGCCGGAGAGCGGCAAAAGGGCGCCGATCTTGATCGTGTCGTCGGCCTGCGCCGCAAATCCGCCCGTACCCAGGATCAGCGCTGCTACGGCCACGCCCAGCGCACGCGCCCAGCCAAATTCGGGCTTGGTCGTCATCGGGTTTCCTCCTGCTGTTGCCCGCGGGCGAATGCCGCGGATTTCTGTTATTGCGCGTCGAGCGCGCCTCTTGGCCACTCTGAGGTTCGGCGTGGGGGCGGTCAAGCCCGATCCCGCGTTATGTGGAGAAGATTGCGCGGCGGGCGCTCGTTCGCTGAACTGCGCCGCGCTGGGCGAAAGGTGGTGGCGATGGACGTTTCGCTGACGCTCGTCAATCTGGCCGGCTCCGTGGCGCTTCTGCTTTGGGGCGTCCACATGGTGCAGACCGGCGTGCAGCGCGCGTTCGGTACGAAGTTGCGCAATTCTCTCGGCACCGCGCTCGGAAGCCGGGTCAAGGCGTTCCTCGCGGGGCTTGGCGTGACGGCGCTCCTCCAAAGCAGCACGGCGACGGGACTCATGGTGACGGGCTTCGTCGCTGCCGGGCTCGTCGATCTCGTGCCGGCGCTGGCCGTGATGCTGGGCGCCAATGTGGGTACCACGCTCATCGTCCAGCTCCTGTCCTTCGATGTGGCCGAGGTCGCGCCTGCGCTCATTCTGATCGGCGTCTTGATGTTCCGGCGCGCCTCGGCGGGTCCGCGCGATTTTGGCCGCGTCCTGATCGGGCTCGGCCTGCTGCTGATGGCGTTGCACGAGTTCGTGGCCCTTCTGACGCCTTACGAGGACGTGCCCAGCCTGCGCCTGCTGCTGGGCGCCGTATCGACGCAGCCCGTGCTCGATATCATCCTGGCCGCCGGCTTGACGTGGGCCGCGCATTCGAGCGTCGCCATTGTCCTCGTCATCATGTCGTTCGCGGTGCAAGGAACCGTGCCGCCGGCCGCCTGCTTCGCCCTGGTTCTCGGCGCCAATCTTGGGACCGCAATCAATCCCGTGCTCGAAGGTGCGACCGGCAGTGATCCGGCGACGCGGCGCCTGCCGGTGGGCAATCTCGTCAATCGCCTGGTCGGGGTTGCGATCGGGCTGGCGGCCCTTCCGTTCATCGGACCTTGGATAGTGACGGTCGATCCCAACAACGCGCGGGCGATTGCGGACTTCCATACGGCGTTCAATCTCGTCCTGGCGCTGCTCTTCTTCCCATTCCTGGGGCCGTTTGCGGGTCTGCTGCGGCGATGGATGCCGGCACGCGTCGATGCGGCCGATCCGGGTCGTCCGCTCTATCTTGATCCCGCGGCGCGCGAGACGCCGGTCATCGCCCTAGGCGGCGCCGCGCGCGAGGCGCTTCGCATGGCGGATGTGCTGGAAAGCATGCTCGTGGGGCTGCGGGACACGTTCGAGAAGGCGAGCCGCAAGCAGATCGGCGATACCCGGCGTCTCGACGACGTCCTCGACAAGCTCAACACGGCGATCAAGACCTATGTCACGACACTCGATCCGGAAGCGTTAGGCGACGCCGATCACCACCGTCTCCGGGAGATCCTGACCTTTGCCACCGAGATCGAACACGCCGGCGACCTGGTCGACAAGAACCTGCTCGGCATCGCCAATAAGATGGTGAAGCGGGGGATTACCTTCTCGAAATCCGGGCAGAGTGAGCTCTTGGCGATGATCGATCGGCTCGTCGTGAATGTCCGCATGGCGGCGTCTCTCTTCATGACGGGTGATGAGCGGGCCGCGCGGCTACTTGCGTCCGAGAAGGAGCAGTTTCGCGCGCTCGAGGCCACGGCGACCGATGCTCATTTCGGGCGGCTGCGCGCGGGACGCATCGACACCGCGGAGACAAGCACCGTGCATCTCGACGCCGTGCGCGATCTCAAGGGTGTGAATTCGCACCTGGTCGCCGCGGCGGCCTATCCGGTCCTCGACCGGCGGGGCGAATTGCTGCCGACCCGGCTTCGCCAGGAGGGATGACGCGCCGCTGCCAATCCAGGTTCCGGCGGGGTATCATCCCGATGGCCAGATGAGAGCGAGGAACCGAGATGGCGACGCTGGTCGGGTGCTTTGCCGCAAGCCATGGGCCGCTGATCGCGCGCGATTGGGCCACCATGCCCGAGGCGCGGCGCGCGCAATTCCGCCAGCGCTTCGGCGAGATGGGGCGGCGCTTCACGGCCGCGCGGCCGGATGTCCTCATTGAGATCGCGCCCGACCACTGGTCCAATTTCTTCCTCGATAATCTGCCGTCCTTGTGCATCGGCGTGGGCGAAACCCATGACGGTCCGCCGGAGCCGTTCCTCAAGGACTTCCCGCTGAAGCAGATCCCGGGCCATCCGGGCTTTGCGATGCATCTTCTGACGACCGCGCTTGCCGAGGATTTCGAGCCGTCCTTCTCGCACCATCTGAGGCTCGATCACGGGTTCTGCATCCCGCTACTGCGCATGGAGCTTCCGCGCATTCCCGCGATCGTGCCGATCACGGTGAACGACCTCGAGCCGCCGATGATGAGCATCCGGCGCTGTCTTGCCTGGGGCCGGCTGTTGCGCCGGTCGATCGAGACCTATCCCGAGCCGTTGCGCATCGCGGTTCTGGCAAGCGGCGGGCTCAGCCATTCGATCGGCGAGCCCACGATGGGCGCGATCGACGAGCCGTTCGATCACGAATGCCTGCGCCTCTTCACCGCGGGCGACGACCGGGCGCTGACGGATTATCTCGAGCGCGCTTTGCCCGTGACCGGCAACGGCGCGCACGAGGTGCGCAACTGGGTGATCGCGCATGCCGCGGCCGGCAGCCGTGGCTTCGAGCTCATCGCCTATGAGCCCGTGCCCGAGGTCTATGTCGGCTGCGGCTATGCGTCCTGGAAGGTCGCGGCCTGAAAACCGGGATCAGGGCGTGGCGTGGCCCTGGAATTTCTCCGGTGCCGGCTGACCCCACGGACCGCGCGTGCCGATGCCGGCCGGCACCAGGGTCGGTTCGTGGTGGATGTTGATGCGGTCCGAATCGGTCCAGTGCTCGTGGACGCGCCGCCAGGGATCGCACCAATAGTCGAAGATCTGGCTGCCGAGATGATGGCGGCCGATCCCCCACATATGCTCGTACCCTTTGGACTGCAGATGCTCGTGGCCGAGCATCACGTCATCGACGTCGCGCACCTCGAAGGAGAAGTGGTTGAGGCCTGCCGTGTCGCCGCCGATGCAGAAGAAGACATGATGGTCGACGAATTCTTCGCCGCGGTCGCAGCGGTTGAAGGACCCCACCAAATGGGATGGGTCGCCACGATAGACCTCGTCTGATTTGAGAAGGCCAAGCGTGTCCCGATACCACGCGAGCGACTTGTGGATATCCTTGGACACGATCACGCCGTGCCCCATCCGCATGACCTGGGACGGCCCGCGCTTGGGCCGGATCAGGGTACCCGCCCGGGCGGTCCGGTCATTGCCGAGGTTCAGCGGAGTCTCGCGGAGCGGCAGCGCCGCGGCCGGCTCGAGGCCCCAGATCACTTCGACCTGCCAGCCATCGGGGTCGGAAAGGCGGACTCGTTGACCGCCCCCGGGCTCGTCCAGATGCTCGATTCCCGAGGCGCCCGGAAGCTTGGCGACCGCCGCGAGGTCTTCGGCGCTCGCGGCGTGAAAGGCGAATCCGATGAACTTCGGGTCGCCCAATTCCGTTATATGGAGGTGATGCTGGGGATCAGTACCCCGCATATAGAGGGTGCGGCTCGTCCGGGCGGCACGGACCATGCCGAAATCGGTCAGGAATTGCTCGGCGACGTCGAGATCGGGCGAGCGAAGCCGGCCCCAGGCGATGTCCGTGACTTTGGTGGTCGGCATTCGCTTCCTCCCGCGGATCGGTTTCCGCGCATCCTTGCACGCGCGCCCCGCACCGCGCAAGACAAGCAAGAATATATCGTGCAAATTCATTCTATTGTGTTTTGTTCTTTATGTGTAACATTGGGCTCGTGAACGGCTGGCGCATTTCCGCGGATAGGAAAAAAGCAGGCGATTCCCGCCGGCTGCGCGATTTTCGCTTGCCGAAAACAGGGGTCGGTTCCATTTTCGCCGCCGGGCGGAGCGCCCCAACCGGAGGAAGCCAATGAAATCTCGCGACCGGGCGACACCCAAAAAGTCGGGCTCGAAGCCCGCGCGGACCAAATCGTCTTCCGCCGCCAAGGCCATCGCCGCAACACGCAAGCTGGCACCGGTCCGGAAGCCGGCAGCGCCGGCAAAGTCCGCCGCCGCAAAGCCCGCGCCGGTGAAGCCGGCGATGTCCGCCCAGATCGTGCAGCTTCCGAAATCAGCAAGCCCCGCCGTGGCCGCGAAGCCGGCCCCGGTCCCCACCGCACCCGCAGGGTCTGCCAAGCCGGCGGCCGCGCCGGCGAAGCCGGCAGTCGTCGCCAAGGCCGGGGGGCAATCGGATTCGGCCGCGCGCCTTGCCAGTGCTCAGCAGGCCGAAGAGCGCCGCAAGGCCGCGACCCGCAAGCTGTTCGCCCGGCTCCGCTCGCTCGAGGCGATCGTCGGCGCCGATCTCAGGAAGCGCGGAAGCCTGCTTTTGTCCCAGGCGGTCGATCAGTGGTATGCCGAAGCGATCAGCGCGTCGGCGAGCGACGTGACCATCACCAACGCCGCCCGCTCGGTGATCCAGCAGCTTTAAGGCGCGGCCGCTATTGCGCGGCGAGGGTCTTGAAGAGAGAGATGCCGCGCAGCAAATCGACGGCCCTTACGAACTGATAGTCGGAATCGGTCCCCATCGCGTCCACATCGAGCCCGCTGGAAAGCGGCAAGGGCGTGGCGCCTGGCGGAAGATTGGATGTCGCGGCGGGCGAAGCCGCGGCCGGCGCCGCTGCCGCCGATGGCGCGGCCTTGTCGGCCGGCTCTTCGGGGGTGGCCTTGTCGTCCGACGCGGGCTTCGACGGCGTCGCCTGCTCGTTCTTGAGGGCGCCCTTGAGGTCCGCCTCGTGGAGCGTCTTGCCGGTGTCGACCTTCTCGATCTTTGCGGCGTCGACCTCCATGTCGGGCTCGATGCCTTTGGCCTGGATGGAGCGGCCGGAGGGCGTGAAATAGAGCGCCGTGGTGAGGCGGATGGCGCCGGCGCTTTCCTTGATCGGCAGCACGGTCTGAACCGAGCCCTTGCCGAAGGACCGCGTCCCCATCAGCACCGCGCGGTGGTCGTCATGGAGGGCGCCCGCCACGATCTCGGAGGCCGAGGCCGATCCGCCATTGATCAGCACGACCATCGGCAGCCCGCGCACGATGTCGTGATTGGGCTGCGCCGAGAAGGTGCGGTTGTCCTGGGGCTGGCGGCCCTTGATCGATACGATCGCGCCGCCGTCGAGGAAATCGTTGCTGACGGAAACGGCCTGGTCGAGCAGCCCGCCGGGATTGTTGCGCAGATCGAGCACCACGCCCACAAGCTTGCCGCCGGCTTGCTGACGCATCGTGGATATCGCGTCCTCGAGTGCGCTCGTGGTGCGCTCGGTGAAGGAGGTGAGCCGCACATAGGCGATGTCGCCATCGGCGAGATGCGACTTCACCGGCTCGACCTTGATCTCGGCGCGGGTCAAGGTCAGCTCGAACGGGTCGGTTCCTTGGCGCCGCATGGTCAGCTTGACGCTCGAGCCGATGGCGCCACGCAGCTTGTCCACCGCCTCCGACAGCGTCATGTCGGTCACGGCTGTGCCGTCGATCGCGAGGATGAGATCGCCGGGCTTGATCCCCGCATGCGACGCGGGCGTATCGTCGATCGGCGAGATCACCTTGACCGCGCCGTCCTCCATCGTCACCTGCATCCCGAGGCCGCCGAACTCGCCCCGGGTCTGGACCATCATCTCTTTATATTCTTTGGCGTCCATGTAGCTCGAATGCGGATCGAGCGAGGCCAGCATTCCCTTGATCGCGCCCTCGACCAGCTTCTGGTCGCTGACCGGATCGACATAGTTGGTTTTGACCTGGTCGAAGACCTCGTTGATGAGGGCGGGGGTGATGTTCGTGTCGCTGTCGCTGTCGCCGTCACCCGAAGCGGCGAAGCTCGAAGGATGAACAAAGGTTAACACGGCGGCGAGAGCGGTCGCAGAAATCAACTTCAGTTGGCGCATGACGGAAGCCCGGCGAGAGGTTTATTTGCAGACTGTAGCGGTGCGGCGCGTCAGCGGAAAGCCCCGCAATCATTCTGCCGCAGTTGCCGTCGGCTGAGGGGCGCGGAACGCGTTAAGAAGCGCCGTCTCGCGGGTCTTGGCGGCGGCGACGGCGCGTTCCTTGACGTGGCCATAGCCGCGGATCCGCTCGGGCAGGCGCGCGAGCTCCACGGCGAGCGCGTGATTGTCTTGGTTAAGAGCCGCGCTCACCTCGCGCATCGTCTCTTCATAGTCCGTAATCAGGCGGCGCTCCATGCGCCGTTCGGGCGTGCGCCCGAACGGATCGAAGCGCGTTCCCCGCAATCTCTTGAGCCGCGCGAGCATGCCAAAGACCCGCATCACCCACGGCCCGAACGACCGCTTCTGCAGATGCCCGGTATCGGGATCGCGCGACGCGAGGATCGGCGGCGCGAGATGGAATTCGAGCCGGTAGTCGCCTTCGAAGGCGCGGCCGAGCTTCTCCGCGAACGTGCCGTCGGTATAAAGCCGCGCCACCTCGTACTCGTCCTTATAGGCCATCAGCTTGAAGAGATTGTTGGCGACGGCGAGCGCGAGCGCGTCATGGCCGCGCACGCGCGCCTTCTCGGCGGCTTCGACCGCGGCCACGGCGTCGCGATAGCGGCGCGCATAGGCTTCGTCCTGATAGCGGGTGAGGAACGCGGCGCGGCGCTCGATCAGCGCGGCCAGGGGCAGGGGCTTCGGCGCCTCGGCCGGATGCTGCGGCTTGAGGAGCGATTCAAGCCGCGCGTGATCGGCCGCCGCCAGCCGGCCCCAATGGAACGTGTGCTTGTTGGCCTCGATCGAGACGCCGTTCAGCTCGATCGCCCGCTCGATCGCGGCAAAGCTCAGCGGCACCAGCCCCTTCTGGTAGGCATAGCCCAGCATGAAAAGGTTGGTCGCGATCGAATCTCCGATGAGCGCCGTCGCGATCCCGGTCGCGTCGATCAGGTCGAGGCAGCCCGGGCCGGCCGCCGCAATGAGCGCGCGCTCCATCGCGCGCGCCTCGAAATCGACGTCGCCATTCATCACGAAGGCGGCCGTCGGCTGCAGGTCGCTGTTCACGATGACGCGGGTCACGCCGTGCTCGATCCGGCTCAAGGCCTGGGGCGAGGCGGCGACCACCATGTCGCAGCCCAGCACCAGGTCGGCGCCGCCCGGCGCGATGCGCACGGACTGAAGATCCTCGGGCGCCGGCGCGAGACGGATATGGCTCATCACCGCGCCGTTCTTCTGCGCAAGCCCGGTGAAGTCGAGCACGGTGCAGCCCTTGCCCTCGAGATGCGCGGCCATGCCGATGAGGGTGCCGACGGTGATCACGCCCGTGCCGCCGATGCCGGTGACGAGGATGCCGTAAGGCTCGGCGAGCGTCCGCGGCGCCGGTAAGGGCAAATGCGCCCACGGAGCCTCGTCCGCCGCGTCCGTCTTGTGCTCCATCCGGCGCGGCTGCCCGCCATGCACGGTGACGAAGCTCGGACAAAAGCCCTTGAGGCACGAGAAATCCTTGTTGCAGCTCGATTGATCGATGGTGCGCTTGCGGCCGAACTCGGTCTCGAGCGGCTTCACCGAGACGCAGTTCGACTGATCCGAGCAATCGCCGCACCCTTCGCAGACCGCGTCATTGATGAAGACGCGCTTTGGCGGATCGGGATAAAGGCCGCGCTTGCGACGCCGGCGCTTCTCGGCGGCGCAGGTCTGGTCGTAGACGAGCACCGTGAGCCCGGGGATCTCGCGCAATTCGCGCTGCACCCGGTCGATCTCGTCGCGGTGGCGGATTTCGACATCCGCCGCAAAGCCGGCGCCGAGCGGATATTTGTCGGGCTCGTCGGTGACGACGACGATCTTCTTGGCGCCTGCGGACGATACGTCGCGCGTGATCGCGGCGACGCTGGGGTGGCCGTCGACCGGCTGGCCGCCGGTCATCGCGACGGCGTCGTTGTAGAGAATCTTATAGGTGATGTTGACGCCCGCGGCGGCGGCGGCGCGGATCGCCAAGAGACCGCTATGCTGATAGGTGCCGTCGCCCAAATTCTGGAAGATGTGCTTGTCGGCGCTGAAGGGCGCCTGGCCGATCCAGGCGGCGCCTTCGCCGCCCATATGCGAATAGGTCGCGGTGTTCCGCGACGGAATCCATTGCGCCATGAAATGGCAGCCGATGCCCGCAAGCGCGCGGCTTCCCTCCGGCACGACGGTCGAGCTGTTGTGCGGACAGCCCGAGCAGAAGTAAGGCGTGCGCTGGGTCTTGGCGAGCGGCACTTCAACGAGCCGCTCGAACGATTCGAGCCGCGCGAGCCGCTGTACCATCAGCGACTGCTCGACGCCCAGGCGCTCGAGGCGCCGCATCAGCGCGCGCGCCACCTGGGTCGGCCCCAGTTCGCCGGCGCTGTCGAGAAGCGGCGCGCCGGTCTCGTCGGTCTTGCCGACAACGCTCGGCCGCCGGTCGGCGGGCAAATGGTAAAGGATGCGGACGAGCTGATCCTCGATGAAGCCGCGCTTTTCTTCGACCACCAGCACGTCTTCGAGCCCGTCGGCGAAGCGGCGCGCGCCATCGGCCTCGAGCGGCCAGGTCAATCCGACCTTGTAAAGCCGGATGCCGAGCGCGGCGGCTTCGGCATCGCCAAGTCCCATTTCCTGCAGCGCCTGGCGCACATCGAGATAGGCTTTGCCGGTGGCCATGATGCCGAGCCGGGCGCGCGGCGGGTCGATCACCATCCGATCGAATCGGTTTGCCCGCGCGAAGGCCGCGACCGCCGCCATCTTCGGTCCGTGGAGCCGCCGTTCCTGCTCGAGCGGCGTGTCGGGCCAGCGGATATTGAGGCCGCCCGGCGGCATCTCGAAGTCGGGAATGACGATCTCGGGCCGGGTCGGGTCGACCACGATCGAGGCCGAGCTTTCGACCGCCTCGGCGATCGCCTTGAAACCGATCCAGCAGCCCGAAAAGCGCGAGAGCGCGAAGCCCAAAAGGCCGAAATCGAGATATTCCTGCACCGTCGCGGGATTGAGGATCGGCAGCATCGCGGCAAGGAAATCCTGCTCGCTTTGATGCGCCGTGGTGGAGGACTGGCAGCCGTGATCGTCACCGGCGATGCAGATCACGCCGCCAAGGCGCGCGCTGCCGGCGTTGTTGCCGTGTTTCAGCACGTCGATCGAGCGGTCGACGCCCGGACCTTTGCCGTACCAGAGGGAGAACACGCCGGCGACGCGCGCGCCGGGAAACAGGCTGACCTGCTGCGTTCCCCAGACCGACGTGGCAGCGAGGTCTTCGTTTAGGCCCGGCTGGAAATGCACGTCGTGAGCGGCGAGGTGGCGCTTGGCGTGCCACAAGGCCGTGTCATAGCCGCCGAGCGGCGAGCCGCGATAGCCCGAGATGAAGCCGCCGGTCACAAGCCCCGCCGCTCGGTCGCGGTCGCGCTGCACCAGCGGAAGCCGAACCAGGGCTTGTATGCCGGACAGAAACACGCGCCCGGAACGAGCCGTGTATTTGTCCTCGAGCGTGACGGCCGAAAGCTCCATGCCCGGCTCCTGCGAGGCCCTCAAAAACGGAATCTATGGATTAACGCGCGGGCTTACAATCCCGGCTACGGTGTCGTCGGAAAATGTATCGGAATTGCCAAATTCGACCCATCGCGTAAAAGGATTCGGAAGAAGTCTCGGGTCGGTCCGCTTGCCTGTGATCATCCCTTTCCCGTCATTGCCGGGCTTGGCCCGGCAATCCATGGACCCCCCGGGTCAAGCCCCGGGGTGACGAAGCGAGGAAAGGGGTTCACACAAAGCGGTTCGCACTTGGGGCCGGACGATCAATCCTTGCGGGCGTGAAAGGGGCAGCAGACCGGTGGCACAAGAGGGCGGCCGAACCGCGCCGCGACTCTCGGCGCTGGTGGTGGCGCGAAACGAAGAGGCGCGGCTTGGCCCCTGCCTCGAGCGGCTTGCCTTCGCCGACGAGATCGTGGTCGTGCTCGACCGGTCGACCGATGGCTCGGCCGAGATCGCGCGGCGCTTTGGCGCGCGGCTCGTCGAAGGGGCGTGGGAACTCGAAGGGCCGCGGCGCAATGCCGGGATCGATGCCTGCACCGGAGATTGGATCCTCGAAGTCGATTGCGATGAACGCGTGTCGGCGGCGCTTGCGGCCGAAATCCGCGCCGCGACTGCCAAGGCAAACGATGGATATTTTCTGGTGACGATGGCGAACCATGTCGGCGAGCGCCTGATCCGCCATGGGTGGGGCGCCTATAACGGCGTCGCGGCAAAGGCATCGCTCTTTCACGCCGGCGCCAAGCGGTGGGGCGCCGGGCGCGTTCATCCCAAGATCGATTTGCAAGGCCCGCGCCGGCGGCTCGACCGTCCGCTCGATCATTATGTCTATCGCGATGTGTCCGACATGCTCCGCCGGCTCGACCGCTATACCGATCTCGCGGCGGAGGATGCGGTCGAGTCGGGCACGGTGCCGGGCCTCGGCCACAGCTTGCGCCGCATTTTCAGCCGGGCCTGGAAATCCTATGTGGCGCGGCGCGGCTATCGCGAGGGAAGCTGGGGCATCGCGCTCGCTTTGATGTCGGCGCTATACCCGATCTTGGTGTATCTGAAAGCGGTTACGCGCGCCTCCGTGCGCTGAGGAAGCGCGTTGCTCGACCCGGTGGTTGCTCCTAGACTGCGGCTCCCGCGGTCGAGCTCGTTCGACGCATCATCCGAAGCCAAGGATTTGCTGATCCCGTTCCTTCAGCGCCCGGTCGCCAAGATCGGCATGGTCCTCGCAGCGCTCGTCCTGGCCTGGGTGGCGCCGCGTCCTGCGGTCGCGCAGACCCAGACCGCGCAGCAGATTTATGCGGCGACCCGCCCGCAGCTGCTCCAGATCCGCACTGTCGTCGATGCCGCCGATCGCCAATTTGTGATCGGCTCCGGCTTTCTCGTGAGTGCCGACGGGCTCGCGATCACCAATTACCACGTCGTGTCGGACTATGCGCTCGATCCCGGCACCTATCGCCTGGAATACGCGATGGCGGATGGCGGGCAGGGGAATGTCGAGCTGCTGGCGATCGACATGCCGAACGATCTTGCTCTGGTGCGGATCGATCGCCACGACACGCCCTATCTCAAATTTTCCAAGCGCGCCGTCGAGGGCACCCTGCAGAAGG